>CALKFX010000101.1 GCA_938084875.1 uncultured Flavobacteriales bacterium
TATTTTGTCGCTATTTAAGTCGTAGTAATTGTTGATTAAATAACCAGATGCTGTTGTGATAATAATAGAAGTAAAAAGTAATAAGTGATCAACTTGGAAAGATAAACTCTCCGAATAGTTATGAAGCATTAGTCCCCAAAAGATTAAACCCAACAACGCTAAGTTTTTAATTCTTATGGCTTTAAAATATTTTTTTACCATGAATAGGAATCGTCATTGATCCATTTGTTTTGAACTCTCATAGTTTGTTCCAACACGTCTCTAACACAACCTTTTCCTCCATTTATATGCGAAATATAATCGCATACTTCCCTTACTTCTACAGCAGAGTCATTTGGACAAGTAGATACTCCTACAACCTTTAGACATGGAATATCTGGTATGTCATCTCCCATATAAAGAACTTGATTCAACTCAATATTATTTTCTTTTAAATGGTTTTCTAAAATAGGTAGTTTTTGATGCGCTGCTAAATAAATGTCTTTAATCCCCAAACCGTTAAGTCTTTCCTTTACCATTTGGGAGTTTCCACCTGTAATAATTACAATGTGATAGCCCTTTTTTACAGCGTGTTGCAAGGCATATCCATCTTTAGTGTGCATGGTTCTCACCAACTCGCCAGAAGAATCTAAAATAACATTTCCGTCTGTTAGTACTCCGTCGACATCAAAAATAAAAGTGTTGATTTCAGAAAGTCTTTGTTTATAACTCATAGTGGTGTTTTTTAATGATTTGTCTTGAGAAAACCTTGTAAATTTCTTGAAGATTTTCAAACTCTTTCAGTTCCTTTACCTGTTTTTTTATAAGTGCATTATCTGCTCTGTTGGCCGGACCTGTTTGCTTCACATAAGGATCTTCATTTAAGGCTGACTCTATAGTTTTTTCCAAAAGAGGTTTTAAATCTTTAAAATTAACTTCATTTTTCATACAATACTCCTTTACCATGCTTAGTAAGTGATAGGTAAAATTATTGGATGCAACAGCTGCAAGATGTAGTTTTTTTCTTTTAGAAGAGTTTAAAATAGAAAAATTCATATTGTTAGAAGCACAAAATATGCTCAATAATTTTTCGTCTCTTTCATTGGCTGCTTCCATAAAAAAAGGAACTTTTTCCCAACTTACTTTAGTATCTTTTTTTATGCTTTGTAAAGGATAGATACATCCCCATCTGTTGGAAACAATACCAAGACTTTTACTATCCAAACTTCCAGATGTATGAATTACTAAATGTTTGTTTTTAGAAATTTTTTTAAATATTTCAAGGTAAGCATCGTCGCTCAAAGCAAATATGTATAAATCGCTAGTAGAAGGTATTTTTGAAATATTATCGGTGAAAAAAGTATTTTTCAAAACACTTTTTTTAATATTATTTGAAGACTTGCCAAAAATGCAATCAATTTTGAATTGATTTTTTAAAAACAAATGTAAGAACCCATTGGCTATATTACCAGTTCCCAATATGGTTATATTTTTTATTTCTTTCAAAATTAATTAAGCACTAAATCCCTGAATTACATTACTCATAGATTGTAATAATTCTTTTTTATTGTTGTCTTCAGACTCGTATATTTTTTCCTGAATAATTGTAGATGCTTGAAATAGATCTTCGTCATTAAAAGGTCCTTCTAAATTCTCTAGTACAGTTAATGCTTCTAAAATAACCATAAATTCTCCATCACATGAATATTCTATTAATTCTACAATGTAATCTGTCATATCAATTCCAGAGCTCCACATTGAAAATAAAATAAGCTCTTTCACTTCTTGATTGTCCTGCATTAGATGTGGTAGTAGAAAATCAACACAATCCTTGTTCTTTAGCTCTGAGAAAATATTTTTAACTTCTTGTTTTAGCTTATTATCTGTCGTTTTATAAAGTTCAACTAGTGGTGCGATTAATTCTTCATTACCTTTGGCTTTTGTTTTTACAAGAGCTTTTGAAACTATTGAACTATTATCGCTTGCCAAATCGGCTTTTATCTGATTAATAACTTTTTGTTGTGTATTCATTTTTATTTTAAAATGGCAAAATTATAAGTTTAAGTAGATAAGAACATAACGATTCTACTTTTTATCAAATTATCTTTTCCCAAAAATATCACTTCCTATTCTAATCATATTACTTCCTTTAGAAATCGCCTCTAAATAATCTCCACTCATACCCATAGACAATGTCTTGAAATTTTCTCCAAAAATTGGTTTTAGCTCCTCAAAATATTCTTTTAATAAACTAAATTCTGCTTTTATTTGGTTTTTATCGTTGGTAAATGTTGCCATCCCCATAACCCCTTGAATATTTAAACTCCCCCAATTCAAATGGTGTTTGGAATCTATAATAGTTCTTATTTCCTCTATACTAAATCCAAATTTTGTGCTTTCACTAGCAATATGGAATTGCAACAAGCAGTTAATTGTTTTGTTATTTTTCAATCCCTGTTTATTTATTTCATCAAGAAGTTTTTTGGAATCTGCTCCATGAATTAAATGTACAAAAGGAGCTATGTATTTAACTTTGTTTCTTTGGAGATGACCAATCATATGCCAACGAATGTTGTTTGGCAAAGAAGCATGCTTATGAACCATTTCTTGAACTTTATTTTCTCCAAAGTCCAAATGGCCTGACTCCATAGCCTGTTGAATCATTTCTAAAGGTTTGGTTTTAGAAACAGCTATAAGCTCAACTCCTTTAGGAAGAGTTTTTTTTATGCTTTCTATTTTTTCATTTACCATTAAATACTTTTTTATCGATCCAATTGTAAATGTATTGATATACTTCCTGCTTATTTATTTCGTTCAACATTTCGTGTCTTCCTTCATCAAAAAGTTTTATTTCTGTATTTTTTAATCCTGTATGAATAAATTTCTTGTATAGTTTTTTAACTCCTTTTCCATAATTGCCAACAGGATCCATACTTCCACTAAATAGTAAATAATGTTTGTCTTTATTCATTCTAAGGATATTCTTAGTTTCATTTACTGACATTACTCCAAAAGCTAGATCTACAAAAAACTGATTTTTAAATACTTGCATGCAATATGGATCATTGATATATTGTTTAACTACTGACTCGTCTCTAGATATCCAGTCTTTTCTCGTTTTTGGTTTTTTAATCTTTTTATTGAATTCTCCCATTACTAATAATTGAAGAAATCTTGATTTGGTTTTTTTTCCAAAAAGAAAGCTATTGGATTTAGCAATAAAACTTCCCAAATAACCTTTTAAGCCAGGGTGGGAGGCAGTTGCTGAAAATATGTAGTGGTTGGCAGTCTCTGGAAAATCAATTAAAAGAGATCTGGTAAGAAAAGAACCCATAGAATGTCCCAAAATCACGGTCGGAATATTTGGATTTTTTAAAGAAAAATATTCTGTAATAGTTCTTAGATCTTTTACCACTTTATTCCATCCATTTTTTATGCTAAATAGACCAATATTTTCTATTGAACCTGCAGTCTTTCCATGTCCTCTTAGATCTGGAGCATATGCATAAATTCCTTTTTTATTTAACCACTTTGCGAAGCCATGGTACCTGTATCCATGCTCACTCATTCCATGTACCAAATGAATTAACATCTTAGGTTTTTCTACTGGCCAGTGATGAATTGTAATATTCTTACCGTCTTGAGAGTTGAAATTTTCAAGAAAATAATTATTCTTTTCCATAGCAATAAAGGTACAATTCTTTATTAAGTTGCTCAATTTACCAATCCTTAACAATTTTAGTTCTAAACATTAAGCATTTATGGACATATTTTTAGTTAATTTCGCCACCTAATGAGAATACTCAATCATTTATTGTCTACTAGGTTTATGGCTGTTTTGCTTTTTGCAATGGCTGCTTCAATAGGAGCTGCAACTTTCATAGAAAACGAGTACGATACTATAACGGCAAAAGAATTGGTCTACAATGCAAAATGGTTCGAACTTATTTTATTTCTACTTCTTTTAAATTTTATAAATAATATTAGAACTTACCAGCTTTTAAAGTGGAAAAAATGGTCTATTTTATTACTCCATTTTGGTTTTATTATCGCTCTTCTTGGTGCATTCTTTTCTAGATACTTTGGATATGAAGGAGTAATGTTGGTACAAGAAAAACAAACTTCCAGCGAAATTTTTTCTACTGAACCTTATTTACAAATTAAAGTTCACGACGATACTCTACAGTACAACGAATCTATTCAACACTATTTTTCAAAGGTTTTTACAAAGCTGCCTACTACTAGTTTTCAATTTCCTGGAAAGGGAGAAGTTAATTTGAGAGTTGTAGAGAGGATTGAAAATGCAAAAAAAGAATTTTTGAAGGACGTTCCTGGAGGAAAGACACATCTCCATCTTGTACTTCCAGGTAGAGAAAATTTATATTTACCATCTGGAGAAGTAGTTGTCCAACAAGGAATACCATTCGCATTTAACAACAACGACAGGAAAGATGCCGTTCGTTTTTTTTATAATAATGACCAATTAGAAATATTTGCTCCTTTTGAAATGAGTAAGATAGATATGGCTAGCCTTTCTGTTGAGGATAGACAAAACGGTAGAGAAATTCCTCAGGATACTTTAGCTCCAAATATTTTACATATTGTGGATGTAAGGAATCTAATTTCTTTTTTAGGTCAGCAAATAATGATAAGTAGCATTGAAGAGAAATCTAAATTTGAATATCTACCATCCGATGATGAAGATTTACCAGATGCAATAAAGATTGAAATTTCTACAAATGGAGATATTCAGAAAGAAATAGTTTTGGGAAAAGCTGGGTTAAGACCTATTCCAACTGCTATAAAGTGTAGTGATTTATTTTTCTCTATTGCCTATGGTTCAAAAAAAATTGATATTCCTTTTGAAGTTGGACTTACAGACTTTAGGTTGAAGAAATATCCTGGTTCTGAAAGTCCAAGTAGCTATGAAAGTGATATTACAATTTTAGATGAAACAAATGCTGTTAATGACTCTTTTAATTTATTTATGAACCATGTTGTAGATTATGGAGGATTTAGATTTTTCCAATCTAGTTACGACTGGTCGGAAGAGGAGAATAAAACAGCCGGTTTAGATCCTGATATTACTATTTTATCTGTAAATCATGATATTTTAGGAACTCTAGTAACATATTTAGGGTATTTGCTTTTAGCAATCGGGCTATTAGGAACTTTATTTAATCCTAGCTCTAGGTTTGTTGATATTAGAAAAAAAGCCATTAAAATAAGAAACAAAAGAAAAGCAGTTTTTACGATCATGATTTCTTTTTTAATTTTGTCAGCTAAGTCTCAAGATATAGGTTCTGATAGTTTAGAAAAAGCATATAAATACCAACCTATCCCTGAAGAACAAGCCGATTCATTGGGTATTTTATTGGTTCAAACTTATGATGGAAGAATTGAACCTACTCACACACTAGCTTACGATATTTTTCATAAGATTTCTAAGGAAAATGACTTTACCACCAGTGACAATATTTCTGTAAACCCTATGCAGATTTTTATAGATATGATTCTAGACAAACCATACTGGTTAGAGGAAAAAATAATTTATATTAAAAGAGGTACTGGAGTAGCAGATTCCTTAGGTGTTGAAGGGAAATTTGCTTCTGTTAAAGATTTTTTCAATCCAGATGGAACCGAAAAATTAAAAGACTTGGTTCAAATAAGCTTTGCAAAAAAAGATGTAGAAAAAAATGTCTTTGATAAAGAAGTAATTAAGGCCAACGAAAGAATGAATATCGTTCTTCAGACAATGAATGGTGCTTTTTTAAAAATATTTCCAATTGCTGGAAGTATAGATAACAAATGGGTGGATTGGATGGATCCTTATGCAGAACAACCTATAGATACTTTAGATCAACATCTTGCAAATATTTCTCTTTCTAGATTGTTTAGATCCTATATAATTGATTTAGTAGAAGCTAAAAAAACCAATAACTATGAAACTGCTCAGTCACTTTTAAACTTTATTAAAGCTTATCAAATTAAAATAGCACCGAAAGAGTTGCTATTAAATAAAAATCAGATTCAAAGAGAAATCTCTTATAATCACTCAAATCTATTTGAAACCGTTAAAAACTACTATGGCTATTTATCAGTTTTACTACTAATATTTTCTTTTTGGAATGCTTTGAGTAATAAGAAAAATCTTGTAAATAAAATTGTAAAATATGTTTTATGGAGTCTGATTGTTTTACTTATTTTAGTATTTGGTATGCACACTTATGCGCTGGGATTAAGGTGGTATATAACTGAGCATGCACCGTGGAGTAACGGATATGAAGCACTTACCTTTATAGCTTGGGGAGGAGTTTTAGCAGGATTTTTATTTATAAGAAGTTCAAGAATAACTTTAGCAGGTACTGCATTATTGGCATTTTGTGTATTAATGACTGCAGGTCATAGTAGTTTTGATCCACAATTAACCGATTTGCAGCCCGTACTTAAGTCCTATTGGTTGGTTATACATGTAGCATGTATTACAATAAGTTATGGCTTCTTAGGGCTTGGTTTTATCCTTGGGCTAATTAATGTTGTTAACTACATATTCCTAAAACCAAAAAATAAAAACCTGAAAATGATTATTTCAGAGTTAACCTATGTTAACGAAATGACTCTCACTATTGGTTTAGCACTAGCTACTATTGGAACTTTTCTTGGAGGAATTTGGGCCAATGAGTCTTGGGGCAGATACTGGGGATGGGATGCTAAAGAAACATGGGCGCTAGTAATTGTATTGACTTATGCTATAATTTTACATTTTAGATTAATTCCCGGACTAAAAAGTAAATTTACTTTTAATGTTGCCGCTGTTTTGGCTTTTTCTAGTGTTTTAATGACTTTTATAGGAGTAAATTATTACTTATCCAAAGGACTTCATTCTTATGCTAGGGGAGAAACACCTGTATTTCCAATGTGGGCATGGATTACTATTGCCTCCATCTTTGGTTTGATTTTACTGGGTTGGTACAACAAGAAAAAATTAAATAAATCTACCTAATCCATTGGTATTCTTGCGCTTGCACTTGTGGTTAAGTCTGCAAAATAACCTTTTTCTTCCATAAATTTTCCACTCATAGCAATCATAGCAGCGTTGTCGGTACAATAGCTTATTTTAGGTACAAAGGTTTTACATCCTATAGATTTCCCAAGTTTTTCAAACTCTTTCCTAAGATGAGAATTTGCAGAAACTCCACCTGCTAAAGCAAGGTCTTTGCAAGAATAATTTTTAATAGATTTTTCTAGGTTTTTTAGTAGGTAACTCACTAAGTGAGATTGATACGAAGCACAGATGTCATTTAAGTTTTCTTTGCAAAAGTGCTTATTATTCTGTTCGTTTTTTCTTATAAAATTTAAAAATTGAGTCTTTAAACCACTAAAACTATAATTTAATTCTCCAGCATTTGGGTATGTAAATTCAAATTTATTACTGTCCCCATCTTTAGAAAGTTGGTCTATAATTGGTCCTGCAGGATATCCAAGACCCATAATTTTTCCTGCTTTATCAAATGCTTCTCCAACTGCATCATCTATGGTAGTTCCTATAACTTTCATTTTTAAGGGTTCTTCCACCCATACAATTTGAGTGTGTCCACCAGAAACTGTTAAGCAGATAAAAGGAAAATTAGGTGCTGGATTATCTTCCTTTTTCTCTTTTATGAAATGTGCATGGATGTGGGCTTTCATATGGTGAACTTCAATTAGAGGAATACCTAGCGATAAGGATAACGATTTGGCAAAAGATGTGCCGACTAATAAAGATCCTAATAAACCAGGACCTCTTGTAAAAGCAATACTAGTAAGGTCTTCAACAGTTACTTTGGCCTCTTTTAAAGCAGTCGAAACTACAGGAATAATATTTTCCTGGTGTGCTCT
Organism: uncultured Flavobacteriales bacterium; assembly: GCA_938084875.1. GTDB lineage: Bacteria > Bacteroidota > Bacteroidia > Flavobacteriales_D > Parvicellaceae > MED-G20. The sequence goes on from CALKFX010000101.1 coordinate 7,858, forward strand.
AGAAGCCAATTCTGGGACTACCCCTCCGTACTTTTCATGTATGGATTGGTTAGCTGTAACGTTGGAGTATACAACTCCATTGATAAGAATTGCTGCCGAGGTGTCGTCACAACTTGACTCTATCCCGAGAATGATGCTATCTTTGTCTACATTCATTATTGTTAGTTGAAAGAATACTTCAAAAATACCAATTCCATTTTAATTAGATTGACTTTTAATCTAATAGAGTTTTCAATTTTCTTGATAATATTATTCCTGTTCTTAATTAGATTTTCATTTTTTCAAAATAAAATTTCCAAAGAGGTTACCAATTATTTAAGTAATGAGATAAATTCTGAAATTAGTTTAGGGGAAGTTTCTTTAAATGGTTTTACCAATCTTCAATTAAATCAAATATTTATTCCTGATTTAAATGGAGATACTGTTTTGTTTGTCCCAAAAGTAGTTGTGGATATTAAAGATATTAACTGGCTGGACAGGAAATTTATAATTGATCAAGTGGTTTTTAAAGATGCAGAAATTGTTTTAAGAAAAAACCCTGGCAAGAAAAAATACGAAATAGAGTTTTTATTAAATAGCTTTAAAAAAAATCAAAGAGAAAGTAAAGATTATCAACTTTTTATAAATGAATTTAAAATTGAGAATAGCCAATTTTGTCACCTTTCAAAAAATAGTATTAAAGAAATTAAAAGTGTTGATATTCAGAATTTTAAATTAAATAACTTAAACTTATTATTAAATAATATTTCATTAGACAACAATTTATTTTTTTCAAAAATAAGTGATCTTAAATTTCAAGATGAAAAAGGTTTTAATATATCAAGTTTAAATGCCGATTTATATTTAGATTCAACCAAATTAAACCTAGTTAATTTAAAATTAAAAACACCAAATAGTATATTTAGTTCCGACAACATAAATTTAAATTTAGATTTTAAGAACGACTTCATACAATTGGAAAATATAGAGACCCAACTATCAAGTGTAGACTATAATTTATTTTTTAATAAAAAATTAGATTCTACTCTAAATTTTAATTTTAGCACCCATTTTTCAGGTTCCTCTTCATCAATTAAGTTAGAAGATTTTTCACTCATTTATCAAAACTCCTCTCTGGAAGGGGATTTTGAAATAAAAGATTTTTCAAATGAAAATCTAGTATCTTATTTTTTCAATGTAGAATCCAATACTATTTTGGTAAATGATTTAATATCACTTCGAGAGAATATAAATTTAAAAATTCCTCCATTAGTATTAAAACAACTTAAGAAAATAAAAAATTTCGATTTCCAAATATCAGGAAACGGTAATAACGATGAAATAAAGTCAAATTTAGAATTTGTTTCTTCAACTGGTGAAATTGTAGGGGATTTACATTTTTTTAAAAATAATTCATCAGATATATTTTACCATTTTAATATTGATGCAAAAAAAATAACAGGAATATCTTTATTAGATAACAACAATTCTGAAAAGTTTAATGCTCATTTTGAAATTGATGGGAAAGGACTTTATAAGCAAGATGTTGATTTAAAAATTAATGGATACTTATCTGATTTTACATACAACGACTATAAATATGAAGATTTAAATATTACGGGCGCCTTTAAAAATAAATCTTTTACAGGTCAAATGGAGCTTATAGATGAATTCATTCATCTTGATTTTAATGGATATATAGATTTAAATAATCCAGATACAGAATTTGATTTTTCCATGGATATTAAAAATGCATTTCTAGGTAAAATCGGCTTTTTAGCCAATCATCCAGATGGTGTAGCTTCATTTAAAACTTATCTAAATGGATTTGGAAATGATTGGAAAGATTTTACAGGATTTGCCAATATGGAAGAACTTGTGTTTGTTGAAAATGGTGAAACCTATAATTTTGGAAATATTGATTTTGATTCGCAGTCAAATAATTACAATCATAAATTAAATTTCAATTCTGACTTTGTTTCTTTTAATATTTCTGGTGATTTTAAGTTCGATCAATTAAACAAAGATTTAAATTATTTATTCGCTACTATTTTTCCAAATTTATCAAAACCTTTAGATTATTTTCCAAGCAAACAATATGTTGATTTTGAGCTAGAAATTCACGATTTTACCAAAATGTCAGCAGTCTTTTTTCCATCTTTAGACATTGCAAAAGCATCCAATTTAAGATTTTCCTTCAATGGAGAAAAAGAACTATTAGATTTTAGTTTATACTCTAGTAAAATTCAGTATGACGACTTTGTATTAAAGAATTTAAATTTAAATATTAAAGATTCAAAAGATATTTATTTAGACAGTAATCTAAAATTTATTTTGTCAGTTGAAGAGTTTGTAAACAACCAAATTATAAATTTTCAAAATATTGAATTGCACACTAATGCAAAAAATAATACTGTAAATACTTCTTTAGCTTGGAACAATAACGATTCTATTTCTCTAGGGAAGGTAAGTTCGATTATAGATTTTAAAAGTTCAAAAATGATTTTTGCAAATCTTGAAGAGTTTTACCTATTTGATACGTCTGTTGGTTATTGGAATATGCAAGGAAATCCCTCTATAAAGTTTATAGATGATAAATATTCCTTAGATTCAATTGTACTTTCCAATGCTAACCAGGCAATTATTTTAAATGGAAATATAGGCCGAGAAGTTGAAGACAGCTTATCGCTTGAAATTCAAGACTTCCAACTAAGTTCTGTCCCTTTGTTATTCGGTTTTAACAAAAAAAATACTACGATGGAAGGAGTTTTAAATGCCCAGATTAATTTTCAATCGTTGCTTTATAATCCTCAATTATTTAATGAGTTTAATATTGATAATTTCATATTTAATTTTTTCCCAATTGGAGATATTAATTTCTATTCATTATGGGAAGAGGACTCTAATAAATTTGTTCTTAATGGTGGTTTGGTAAATGAAAATAACCATCAGGAAATTCAATTAATTGATTGCTATTTTTATCCCAATAACGATAAAAAGTTAGATGGCATTGTTAAATTTGATAGTACGAATATCGATTTTTTGAGTCCTTTCCTCCCCAATTCCATTCTTTCCAATTTAGAGGGTCTTTTAACTGGGGATTTATCCCTTTCTGGCGATCCCTTTCAACCCAAATTCAACGGCGATTTATCTCTTAATAATGGAGAATTGAAATTAACAGAATACGGTACTCAATTTAAAGTAAATGGTAATCTTTTGGTCAAAGATGATGCAATTGAAATTTCTAATGGCAATTTCTTAGATGAGTTAAATAATATAGGAATTATTAACGGTTATTACCACCACGATAATTTTATAGATTATTCATTAAATATTTCTCTAGAAATTGATCAGCCGATAATGGTAATGAACAATACATTTTCTGAAAATCCATATTATTATGGCAAGGTATTTATGACTGGTTCAGCAGATATAAGTTACGATTCTATCGAAAATTTATCAATTTATGTAAATGCCATAACCGATAAAAACACCTCTTTAAATATTCCATTATATGGTTCTTCAGAAGTTGTTCTTCATGATTTTATATCATTTATAAATAAAGATACCAATAGTTCTGAAACAATTAAAAAACCAATTGTTTCCAAAGAAAAAATGAATATTGATATTGATTTAGAAATTACAGATGATGCAGAGGTAATGCTGATATTTGACGATTTGGTAGGAGACGAAATGAAATCTAGTGGTCAAGGGAACATCCAATTAAACATTGATCAAAACTATGATTTAACAATGTATGGCAATTATGTTATTGATGAGGGAGAGTATGTTTTTACTTTGAAAGATTTTATAAATAAAAAGTTTGATTTAATTAAAGGAGGCACCTTAACTTGGCTAGGGGACCCTTACAATGCCAAAATAGATTTGAGTGCAAGATATCCCTTAAGAACTAGTTTGTACAACATTATGCCAGAAATTGAAAGAGATAATTGGAAGCACAAAAGCATGGTAGATGTGGATATTGAATTAGAAAATAATTTAATGAATCCAGATATACAATTTAATATCGAGGTTCCTAATGGAAACGAATCGGTTAAAACAGCACTTAAAAGAGTTTTATCCAATACGGAAGAGCTCAATAAACAAGTATTTTCTCTTTTAATTTTAAATCAATTTATTACTCCTAACCATCTTAATTTAGGTAATAATGTAAAGTCTTACGATATTTCAACTAGTGAAGTATTATCTAACCAGTTAGGAAATATGATTTCTTCATTTACAGATGAGTTTGATATAGGGTTTAACTATACTTTGGGCAATCAATTATCGAACGAAGAATTATCTGTTGCAATGTCTACTCAGCAATTCAACGATCGTTTAACTGTAGAAACAAATCTAGGAATGTCGCAATCGAATAATATTACTCAAAATCCAAATTCATTTATTGGAGATGTGAACATTGAATACAAACTAAATAGTAAAGGCAATATTAGAGTGCATGCCTATAACCAGTCTAACGAATACGATCTTTCCAATCAAAATCAATCCAACTATACCCAGGGTTTTGGATTATTTTATAAGCAAAGTTTTGATTCTCTAGGGGAGTTATTTTGTGAAATGAATAACTTATTTAAGTCCAAAGACAACAAATGCAATTATTGCGAGATAAAAGAATTAAGGAAAACTAAAGGAATTATTGATTGATATACAGTAAGTTGTTTTGGTCTCTAAGAATGCTTTCTTCGAAAATCATTTTTTTTAAAATAGAGTTTAATCTTTCTTTTTCTATTACTTCTTCTAGCTGCTTATAGATAAAGCTTGGAGATTTAGGTTCGTAATTTAACAAGAAAATAATTGCATCTTCGACTACTTTTTTAGAATTATTTTTGACTTTCAATCCCATATTGCAATTGTCGCAGTTTTTACATTTTTCACTTTTATGTTCTCCAAAATAGCTCAGAATGTTAATATTTCTGCACTCTGTTTTTTGGTTTACATAGTTAATTAATTGCTTGGCTTTTTCATTTTTAACTCTTTTGAAATTCAAAAATTTTTTGGATAGACTCAAGTTATTTATGTTTGGTCTTGGAATAGAAAAATTGATGGTGTAATTAGATTTTTTTGCTTCGTAAATTAGGATGTTTTGCCTGTGAAGTTTATTTAATAAGATTATTGTTTCCTTTTTTTTAATATTCAATCTTTTGGAAATAACTGCTTCGCTTATTCTAACCATTTGTTCATTAATGTTGGAATAGCTTCTTATTAATACATCAATTATTTTTTCAAAATTTTTGTAAGAATTTAAGAACTGATTTAGCCTATCAATAGGCATGGTTATTTGAGCCATTGAATATTGATAATCATTGGTTTGTTGAATATATCCTTCGTTTATCAAATATTTAATAGATTGAGAAGTGGTTGACCTAGAAAGCTTATTGTTATTTGAAATGATGTCAATATCTAGTTCAAACTTTTCATCCGAATAGTATCCAATAGTTATTTGATGAATATTGACAATACTTTGAAAAACTTTCCTAACATCCTCAATATCGGGAAAATTTATTTTAATTCTTTTTTTTAAATTTTCAATATCCTGATCGTCTTTTAATATTATAGAGAAGGAGGCTTTCCCATTTCTACCTGCTCTTCCAGATTCTTGGTAAAAAGATTCTAGAGTATCTGGTAAGTCAAAGTGAATAACGGTCTTAACATCTGGTTTGTCAATTCCCATTCCAAATGCATTGGTGGCTATCATTGTATCAAATTCATTGTTGATCCATCTGTTTTGTTTTTCAGATCTTTCTCTAAAATCTAATCCAGCGTGGTAATAATCTGTTTTATAATTTTTGCTGTTTAGTAGTTTGGATAATTCTTTTGTTTTCTTTTTATTTCTAACATAAATTATTGAAGATTCATTAGTAAGTAATTTCTCTAAAACCTTTTCTTTATTAATTGCATTTATTACGCTGTAATTGATATTATTTCGAATGAACGATTTCTTTATTTTATTACCTTCTGTGAAACAAAGTTGCTCTTCTATATCTTCTACAACTTCGGGGGTTGCAGTTGCTGTAAGAGCAATGAATGACAAGTCTTTATTTAAGGTTCTTAAGGAAGAAATATTTCTATATTCTGGTCTAAAATCATTTCCCCATTCAGAAATACAATGCGCTTCGTCCACGGCTACAAAACTTACATTCATTTTCTTAAATCTATCTATGAATAGAGTAGTCTTTAGTCTTTCAGGAGAAAGGTAAAGAATTTTTATGTTTCCGTATATAACATTGTCCAATATTCTGTCAATGTCCTTGTAATGAAGCGAAGAATTGATATATGCTGCTTTTATTCCTCTTTTAAGAAGCTGGTTTACTTGATCTTCCATCAATGCTATAAGGGGAGATATTACCAAACAAGTTCCTTCCATAACGACCGCGGGTAGTTGATAACATAATGATTTCCCTCCACCAGTTGGAAGTAATGCGACAACATCCTTTTTTTGAACTACAAAGTCTATAATTCTTTTTTGAGAATCTCTAAATTCATCAAAACCCCAATACTTTTTCAGTACCTTAATTAATGCTTCTCTATTATTGTTTTGTTCACTTACCACAAATTCATTTTTATTTTAGTACTTTTGCAAACTAATAATTTCGTTACACGACAATGGAAGTTGATATTTTTCAAACTAATATCCAATTAACAAAAAATAGCAGATTACCACAAGTAAACTGGGACAATTTACCTTTTGGGAAATTGTTTTCAGACCATATGTTTACTATGGATTTTGAAAACGGTAATTGGTCCAAACCTACAATAATGCCTTATGGGAATATTAGTTTATCCCCTGCCAATTCAGCAATACACTATGGGCAAAGTTGTTTTGAGGGAATGAAAGCCCATAGAAATCTTAATGGAGATGTAGTTTTATTTAGACCATACGAAAATGCTAGAAGATTCAATAGGTCTAATAAACGAATGTGTATTCCTGAAATTAATGAAGAGGTTTTTGTTAATTCCATATTAGAATTAATTTCAATAGACAAAAAATGGGTTCCACAAAATCTAGGCCATTCTCTTTATATAAGACCATTTATTTTTGCAACCGATCCTTACATTGGCATAAAGCCGTCGGATTCTTATAAATTTATGATTTTTACTTGTCCGGTTGGATCTTATTATTCAGAGCCTGTTTCTGTTAAAGTAGAAACTCAATATTCTAGAGCTGTTCAAGGAGGTACTGGATTTTCAAAGGCTGCTGGTAATTATGCTGCTGCATTATATCCAGCAATGTTGGCTGCTAAACAAGGCTTTAGGCAATTAATATGGACAGATGCAAAAGAACATAAATATATTGAAGAAGCTGGCACTATGAATGTCCTTTTTGTAATAGACAATGTTCTTGTAACACCAATTGCTGGTGATACTATCCTAAATGGTATAACAAGAAAAAGTGTAGTAGATATTGCTAAAGATTGGGGAATGGAAGTTCAAGAAAGAAAAATCGAAGTTCAAGAAGTTTTTGGTGCACTTAAAGATGGTAGTTTAACTGAAGCTTTTGGTGCTGGTACCGCTGCTACAATTGCTCCAATATCAAATATTTCTCTAAACGGAGAAAACTTTACAATTCCTGAGTCCAAAGATTACCATTTTCATACTAAGGTCTTAAAGTACCTTTCAGAATATAAAATAGGAAAACATCCAGATAAATTTAATTGGTTAGTAAAAGTATAGATTATTCATCTATATTTTCTATTATCATTGCTGAAGCACCACCACCTCCATTACAAATTCCCGCTGCTCCAATTTTACCATTCTTTTGCTTTAATATGTTTATTAGGGTTACCAAGATTCTACTCCCACTTGATCCAAGAGGATGACCAAGAGCTACAGCCCCTCCATTTACATCTACTTTGTTAGCATCTATTTCCAATAATTGAGTATTAACAATTCCTACTACTGAAAATGCTTCGTTTAATTCCCAGTAATCCACATCTTTTGCCAATATATTTGCCTTTGAAAGCGCTTTATTAATCGCTACTGTGGGAGAAGTAGTGAACCACTTTGCTTCTTGTGAAGCATCAGCATAGCTAACTACTCTTGCAAGTGGTTTAAGATTGAGTTCTTTTGCTTTTTCTTCACTCATTATAATAAGTGCAGATGCACCATCATTTAAAGTTGAAGCATTTGCAGCAGTTACTGTTCCATCTTTGGAAAATACAGCTTTAAGTAGAGGTATTTTGTCAAGTTTTACATTTTTAAATTCTTCATCTTCTTTAACAACCAATGGATCCCCTTTTCGTTGAGGAATAGATACAGGTAAAATTTCTTTTTCAAATAAACCATTGTTGGATGCGTGAGCAGCTTTGTTATAAGATTCTATGGCAAATTCATCTTGTTGTTCTCTAGATATCTTATATTTTTCAGCACATTGATCGGCGCAATTGCCCATATGAACTTTATTATAAACATCTGTAAGACCGTCTTTCACCAATCCGTCTACAAAGTTGACATCTCCAAGTTTTTTTGATTTTCTTGCATTGTAATAATGGGGAACCATTGACATGTTTTCCATTCCTCCAGCTACTACAATATTTACATCTCCAGTCATAATAGATTGTACCGCCAATGAAACTGCCTTCATTCCAGATGCACATACCTTATTTACAGTAGTACATGGTGTGTTTTCATTTAAACCTGCATAAATTGCTGCTTGTTTTGCTGGAGCCTGCCCAAGATTTGCCTGAAGAACATTGCCCATAAAAACTTCTTCTATTAAATTGGGATTCAAATTTATAGACTCAAAAGCTCCTCTAATTGCTATTGCACCCAATTTTGTTGCGGACAAAGAGGAAAGAGAACCTCCAAAACTACCCATTGGAGTTCTTTTTGCTGCTACTATTACTACTTTTTTCATCTTTAAATTTAGTTTTAATTTTTCTTTTTTATTCTACTAAATTTAATAAAATAGATATTTTAATTTAATATTTGAAATTGATAAATTAAATATTGTTCAATTCAAAAACTATGTTAATTTTGCATACTTATTCGGAGAGGTGGCAGAGTGGTAATGCAACAGCCTGCTAAGCTGTCAACGAGCAATCGTTGCCAGGGTTCGAATCCCTGTCTCTCCGCTTCAAAAAAAAAGCCTCTAAAATTAGAGGCCTTTTTTTTATCCGTAAAAAATGAGTTATTTAATAGAGCCTTGAACTCTTTTCATGAATTTATTCAAAGCATTCTTTTTATTTTCTCCATCTTCTATGTCTTTTATAACTTCTATTGAACCGTATAAGTTTGATAAAAGCTCTCCTATCACATCTATTTCCTCATCTTTAATATTGGAATTCTCAGTTAAATGCTCGAGAACAGATATTGTTTCTTCAATGTAGTCAGCATCGTTTTTCTCAATAAATTCTACTAGATGTTTAATGATTGGCAGCCTCATCTACAAAATTTAATAGTACGTCTGCTTTATTGGTCTGTACTTCGTTAACTAATTCTCCGTTTTTAAAAAAAGCAAAAGTGGGTAGGTTAGAAACATTTGCTAGTTTTCTAGAATTAGGATTTTTTTCAGCATCAACCATCAAAAAATGCATATTTTCGTTTTCTGAAGACATCTTCTTAAACTTAGGTTTCATTATTCTACAGTTTCCACACCAACCAGCGGAATATTGAACAAGAACTTTTTCGTTGTTTTGAATTTCTTCTTGAAGAGTATCAGTATTTAGTTCACTAACCATTAATGTTTTGCAAGGTAATCTGCTACACCGTCTCTGTTTTCTTTCATTGCATCTTTACCTTCTTCCCAGTTGGCAGGACAAACTTCACCAAATTTTTGGTTATGTGCATAAGCATCAATAAGTCTTAAAAATTCATTTATATTTCTACCTACAGGGAAAAAATTCATTCCTTGGTGGAATACCATTCCATCTTCATCTAGAATAAAAGTTGCTCTGTATGGAGTACTATTTCCGTCAGTTTGAACAGCATCTAATTCCTCATCGTATCTTTCGTTAGTAGTATCCAGTACTTTTAAAATATTTGCTAAATTTCTATTAGCATCTGCTAAAATTGGGTAGGTAACACCTTCAATACCACCATTGTCTTTTGGAGTGCTCAACCATGCAAAGTGAACTTCCGGCGTATCACATGATGCACCAATTAGAATAGTATTTCTTTTATCAAATTCTGGTAACGCTTCTTGAAATGCATGTAGTTCTGTAGGACATACATAAGTGAAGTCTTTTGGGTACCAAAATAAAACTACTTTTTTCTTGTTTTTAACAGCTTCTTCTAAAACGTTAACTTTAAATGTATCCCCCATTTCATTCATGGCATCAACATCAATACTTGGAAATTTTTTTCCTACAAAATTTGACATATTTTTTTTTTAAATTTTAATACTTTTACAAATATACTTAAGACGAAAGTTATTGTTGTAAAATATTGTTAATTTTTTTAAAATTCCATGAATAATTCTGTTGAACAAAATCCTTTTCATTTAGCCATTCCAGTTCATGACTTGCAAATAGCAAAAGAATTTTATTCTTCAACATTGGGTTTTCAAGAAGGTAGATCAGCAGAAAAGTGGGTAGATTTTAATTTTTTTGGTCATCAGCTAGTAATTCATGAAATCAACCAAAAAACAATTTCAAATAACAATTATGTAGATGGTCATGGAGTACCAGTACCACATTTTGGAGTAGTTTTATCCATTAAACAATGGGTAGATTTTAAAGAAAGATTGAAATCTAAGAAAATAAAGTTTGTTGTAGAACCCTACATTAGGTTTGCAAATCTCCCTGGTGAACAAGCCACGATGTTTTTCTTAGACCCCTCCAACAATGCCCTTGAATTTAAAGCATTTAATAATTTAAATAATTTATTTAAAAAATAACAGCATGAATTTAGAACCCGAAATATTTGAATTTTTAAAAAAATTAAAAAAAAATAACAATAGGCCTTGGTTTAAAGACAATAAGTCAGTTTTTGACATTCATAATTCTAATGTCAAAGAATATTTTAGTAATTTTTTTGACAATAACAAAGACCATTTTAAATGGGAATCTTTTAAAGTTTTTAGAATTTACAAAGATGTACGTTTTTCAAAAGATAAAACGCCATACAAAACCCATTTTGCAATAGCTTTTTACAGGACTAAACCTAAGTATAGAGGTGGGTTTTATATTCATATACAGCCAGGAAACACTTTTATAGCAAGTGGTTTTTGGAACCCTAATAAAGATGATTTGTATAGAATAAGAAAAGAAATTGAATCTGATGGAGATTATTTTAGAGAAGTAATTGACAATATTAAAATTACTAAAAAGTGGGGCCCTATCCATGGAAATTCACTTAAGGTCTGTCCAAAAGGATTCGATAAAAATCATCCAAATATTGACTTACTGAGATACAAGCAATTTATTTTTGTAAAAAACTTCCAAGACGAAATGGTTTTAGAAGATAATTTTAGCGATACTATTAATAAGTATTTTAAATTACTTTTGCCATTTCACGATTATTTCAGTGATGTTCTAACAACAGATTTAAATGGTCAGTCAATATTGTGATTTTTTAAAAGATTAAAGACAAACTTATCTGTAGGGAAATGCAATTCTTTTTCAGAAAAATCTATTATTTTTTTCCATTCAAATACTGGAAAATCTTTTATGGGTACTTTTAATTTATTATAAATTTTCGAAGTTAATTTTGCTTTATAATAAATTGCAATTAACTGATCTTTAGAATCAAATTGACTTTGTTGAAAGAAATCAGTTGTGTAAAAGTGCTCAATGTTTTTAAGATTTTGGTTCATTTCTTCCATACTTTCTCTTTGTAGACCTTCAATTAGTCCCTCCCCATATTGGAGACCTCCACCTGGAAACTTATAAAGGTATTTTCCTTTAATAAGTTCTCTACTCACAAGAATAGAATCTTGTTCAATAATTAATGCGTAAACTCTTAAGTTAAATGATTTTATTTCTTTATTCATCTAGTTTGAACTCAGATGTTTTGTGGAATGTTATTTCTGGATAATCTCCTTCAGCTTGAGCTAATAAAAAAGGGCTTGGTGCTAGAAATACTGGATTTTCATCTTTGTCATAAGCAACATTGGTAGATTTTCTTTTTATAAAATCTTGAATTGTAACTTTATTTGCACTAGTCATCCAACATGCTTTAAAAAAGTTTCTAGACACAAAACTACAACTAGCTCCGTATTCTTGCTTTAGTCTGTATTGAATCACTTCAAATTGAAGTTCACCTACTGTACCAATAATTTTTCTATTTCCAGGTTGCATAACAAACAATTGAGCTACTCCTTCATCTGTTAATTGTCTAAGGCCTTTGTCCAACTGTTTGCTTTTCATTGGGTCATCGTTTTGGATTTCCTTAAAAATTTCTGGTGAGAAACTAGGAATCCCTTTAAAATTTAATACTTCACCTTCGGATAGAGAATCTCCAATTTTAAATGTTCCAGAATCGTATAGGCCTATAACATCACCAGGATATGCTTCATCTACAACAGATTTTGAAGAAGCCATAAAACTAGTAGGATTGGGAAATTTTATTTTTTTTTGATGTCTAGTATGTAAGTAAAATTTGTTTCTTTCAAATTTACCAGAAACTATTCTTAAAAAAGCAATCCTGTCTCTGTGTTTTGGATCTATATTCGCATGAATTTTAAATACAAATCCACTAAACTTTTCTTCATTTGGTTCGATAGATCTTGACTCTGTATTTCTCCCTTGCGGAGTAGGAGATACTTCAATAAAAGAATCTAAAAGTTCTTGAACTCCAAAATTATTTAAAGCAGATCCGAAAAAAACAGGAGCAATTTTCCCTTCCAAATATTTTTCTTGATTAAAATCACCATAAACTCCGTCTATAAGTTCAACTTCTTCTTTTAGAATTTCTGTTGCTTCTTCGCCAATAAAATCTGAAAGGGAAGGGTCTTGTATTCCATTTAGGTTATAAACTTCTTTTTCAATACTTGTTTTATTTCCACTAAATAAATTCAGTTCTTTTTTATGCATATTGTAAACTCCTTTGAAAGTTGCTCCTATTCCAATTGGCCAACTCATAGGTTTTACTTTTATACCTAGCTTAGATTCAATTTCGTCTAATAAATCAAATGCATCTTTTCCTTCGCGATCCATCTTATTAATAAAAACAATTACTGGAGTATCTCTCATTCTGCAGACTTCCATTAATTTCTCTGTTTGTGCTTCAACACCGTTTGCACAATCTATTACCATGATTACACTGTCTACAGCAGTAAGAGTTCTGTAGGTGTCTTCCGCAAAATCTTTATGTCCAGGTGTATCTAAAATATTTATTTGCTTGTCTCTATAATTAAAGGCCATTACAGAGGTGGCAACACTTATTCCCCTTTGTTTTTCAATTTCCATGAAATCAGACGTAGCAGATTTTTTTATTTTGTTATTTTTAACTGCTCCAGCACTTTGTATAGCACCACCAAAAAGAAGGAGTTTTTCTGTTAAAGTAGTCTTCCCAGCATCAGGGTGAGATATAATTCCAAAAGTTCTTCTTTTGTTTATTTCTTTTTCGTGATTCATTGTTTGCGAATATAATACTTAAGATTTCATTGTGAAAAAAACATTGCATTGTTCAAATAAAAATCTTCACAACATTAAAAAAACTTATATTATTGGTACATTTAAGTATGAAAAATATTTTAATACCCTTTTTTTTATTGCTCAGCTCAAACTTTTTTGCTAACAATTCCTACAATATTAATTTAATAAGCCAGGATAATAACTCTGTTCTTGTTGAGTATCAGCTCAATAATTACTCCCTTATTGATTCCAAAATAATCAACTCCATTCAGCACAAGAAACTACTAGTTGGAGGTGGAAGACCCATTCTTAATCTAGGAGAACCTGAATTATTAAAATTCACCTCTAATATTCAACTTCCTGAAACTGGAGTTAGCAATTTTACAATTGTAGATTCTAAGTATTCTATAATTGAAGGTGTTAGTATAATTCCTTCCAAAGGTAATTTGTATAGAAATATAGACCCTAGTTTAATTCCATTTAATAAAGGACCATTATACGAAATAGATCAGGACTATCCATCTAGTATTTTTTCTCTTAGTGAACCCTACATACAGAGAGATTTAAGGGGGCAAACTTTAAACTTTATTCCATTTCAGTATAATCCAGTTCAAAAAACACTAAAGGTTTACAGTAAAATAGTTGTTAAAATTGAATTTTATAAATCTGTAAAAGGAAATAACGAACTGCTTAGAACCAATAATGAAAATATTTTAAATGAGCTAAAAAGTTCTTACCAAAGACGCTATCTAAATTATATTCCAACTAGGTATAATTCTATTGGGCAAGAAGGAAGCATGTTAATAATATCTCCTTCTGAATATTTCAATGAATTAGCTTCTTTTATTGAGTGGAAAAAACAATCGGGTAGAGAAGTGGTTCTTGTTGATATTGCAGATATTGGAAATAACCAGAGCAATATTTACAACTATGTAAGAACCTACTACCAACAAAATTCTGACTTTTTATATTTACTACTAGTTGGAGACCACAATAAAGTTGCCGCTTATGATGCTGGTTCAACCGGAGGATGGATGTCAGAAACAAAATGGTCTGATGCAAAGTACGGCTTGGTTTCAAATTCTAACGATTGGTATCCAGATATATACGTTGGAAGATTCAGTCCCTCTAATTTAACAGATTTAAATACCATTGTCCAAAGAAATTTAGAATACGAAACAAACCCAGATACTTCTGACTATTATTTAAATGCTATAGGACTTGGATCTAATGAAGGTGCTGGAGACGGTGATGATGGGGAAGCAGATTGGCAACATTTAAGAAATATAAGAACAGATTTGTTGAATTATGGCTACCAAAATGTTTTCGAATTTTACGATGGATCTCATGGTGGAGAAGATGCCAACGGAAATCCCAATTCCACTATAATTTCTAATGCAGTAAATGGTGGTATTTCATTATTTAATTATACTGGTCATGGAGATATAAATACATGTTCATCGGGAAACTATTCAAGTTCTCACATCAATTCTGCAACCAATAATGGTAAATATCCATTTGTTGTTTCCGTTGCTTGCAATAATGGAACTTTCACATCGGGGACTTGTATTTCTGAAGCATGGCAAAGAGCAAGTAGTACTGGTTCTCCCACGGGTGCAATAGCAGCTGCAGGTTCTTCTATTTTAATGTCTTGGGCGCCTCCTATGGCTTCTCAAGACGAAATAGTAGATATTTTAGTAGAGTCCTATCCCAATAATAAAATGCATTCAATTGGAGCTCTGTTTTATAGTGGGCAAATGAAAATGTTGGACGATTATCCAAATCCTGGAAAAGAAGTTATTGAAACTTGGGTTTTGTTTGGGGATCCAGCAACCCTTTTTAGATCCGATATTCCTGGTGATTTTGTTGTGGAGCATAGCGAAACAGAAGAGATTGGATTGACATCAACTACCATATTATGTGATGTTGAAAATGCTGCTGTGACTCTATGGAACGGAGATTCTTTAATTGGAAAAAGTAATGTCTTAAATGGCCAAGTAGATTTTAATTTTGATTCAATTAACACTATTGACACTTTAAGCATTGTTATAAATGCTTACAACAAAACCCCATATTTTGGACAACTAAGAACAACCAACCCACCTGTTGATCCTCTTGGAAATTCTGAAGATCTTCTTTTTGGACCCAATCCAATAAACTCTGATCATCAAGTAAATTTAATTTTCGAATTATTAGAAGATCAGGAAACTTACTTTGAAATATTCAATCCTCTAGGTCAGTTGATTTACAGTAAGTCAGTACTGTTAAATGCTGGATTTTATGGACCAAATTATACCCAACTTACACTTGACTTAAGTGAAATTGAATTATCTTCTGGCATATATTCTCTTTCTACAAATATTAACAATAGCAAAACTGTAAAACAGCTTTTGGTACCTTAACCAAATAAATCCCTATGAAATTGATTGAGTGTCCTAGAGACGCTATGCAGGGTTTTTTAAGTTTTATTCCTACTAAGAAAAAGATTGAATATTTCAACGAACTTTTAAAAGTAGGCTTTGATACACTTGATGTTGGTAGTTTTGTTTCAAAGAAAAAAGTTCCTCAGTTAGCAGATACTTCGGACGTAATTAAAAGTCTGAATATAGGTAATTCCTCTACCAAGTTACTGGTTATTATTGGAAATGAAAGAGGAGCTAGAGAAGCTGTTGATTATGATGAAATTACATATTTAGGTTTCCCTTTTTCAATTTCTGAAACTTTTCAAAAAAGAAATATAAATTCTAGTATTAAAGAATCTTTAGTAAGATTAGAAAAAATTCAGAATTTATGTGTAAAAAACAATAAAAAATTAGTGACTTATTTCTCTATGGCCTTTGGTAATCCTTATGGTGATCAGTGGAGTATATATATAGTGGCTCACTGGGTAGAAAAGTTATTAAACGACTTTGGAATTGATATTTTATCTTTGAGTGATACTATTGGTTCTAGTACTCCAAATGTCATAACTTGGCTTTTTAGCAAACTTATAGAAGAATTTCCAAATGTTGAATTTGGCGCTCATCTTCACTCAAGTCCAGCTAATTATTTTGACAAACTTCAATCTGCATACGATGCAGGTTGTAAAAGATATGATGGCTCTATCCTTGGTATTGGTGGTTGTCCAATGGCAAAAGATGATTTAGTTGGAAATATGGCTACAGAAAAAATGATTGAATTTTTGAACGGCAAATCTGAAAATTTACAACTTGATAATGTTTCTCTTGAAAAGTCTTTGGCCATTGCTAGAGCAATTTTCAAATAACTTAATTTTTAAACCTTTTCCATAGTTTTTAGTTAGTTATTTGAAAGTATTATAGTTGATAGATACACATTAATTGTTGATATTTGTAAAAACACATTGATTTGAAGCGTTTTATACTAGCTGTTATTGTTTTATATTTTGGTTTGAGCAGTTCCTTTATTTACTCTCAAAATGCTTTTGACCCCTACATTGTTATTGCTGGTAGTGTAAATGATGAAAACTATCAAAAACTAAGTGGAGTTAAAGTTGAAATAAAACAAGACAATCAAGTCTTTAAATCTATCACTACTTCCCCTAAAGGCAAGTACAATGCCGTAGAAATTCCTTATGGATATATTTACACAATATCTTTTTCAAAAAATAACTATGCAACTAAATCTATTCTAATAGATTCTAAAACTGGTTATTTCAAAGAGGAACAAAGCACTCAACCATTTGCCATTCCAATTACACTTCAAAGTAAACAGCCTGGTATAGATTATTCTGTTATTTCAGATCAGCACGTTGGTAAAATTAGAATTATTAATGGCAATTTATCTTTGGATAATGTGTATAATAAACAAAGAAAAAACGAAATTGACAGACACTTTAAAGCGATAGAGGAACAAGCAAACTTAAAAGAATCTCAATTTAATAATCTCTTATACGAAGGAGACAATGCACTAAATAAGGAGGATTATTCTTTAGCGATTTTGAAATACGAAGAAGCTTTAAAAATTCATAAAGATGATTTAGTAGAAAATAAGATTAAAAAAGCGAAGAAAAACTTAGAGCTTATTAGTCAAGAAATGGAGCTAAACAAACAATACAACGATTTAATTACTAAAGGAGATAATGCTCTTTCATCAGGAAACAACACTTTGGCTTTAGAAAATTTCAAAAAAGCAAAAGAGTTAAATCCTGGAAATCAAATTGCTTATGACAAAATAAAACAGGTTGAAAAAGCCAATGACTTAGCAGCACAAAAAGAAATGTTAGAAAAATTTAATCAGAAAATGAATGCAGCAAAATCTGCATTGGATAATAAAAATTACCAACAAGCTATTGATTTATATAAAGAATCTTCAACAATTAATCC
>CALKFX010000102.1 GCA_938084875.1 uncultured Flavobacteriales bacterium
CCTTTGGGAATATAACAAAATGAACCATCTGAAAAAACTGCGCTGTTTAAGGCAGAATAATAATTATCGGTGTGAGGAACAACAGTTCCCATGTATTTTTTAACTAAATCTGGATGGTTATGGACAGCTTCTGAAAAAGAACAGAAAATTATTCCTAATTCACTTAGTTTTTCTTTAAAAGAAGTGGCTACCGAAACCGAGTCCATGACAAAGTCTACAGCAACTCCACTTAATTTTTTTTGTTCTTCAATAGATATTCCTAATTTTTCCATGGTCCTTAAAAGTTCAGGATCAACCTCATCTAAACTTTGGAGTTCTTTCTTCTTTTTTGGCGCCGCATAGTAAGAGATGTTTTGAAAATCTGGTTTGGTATATTTGACATGGGCCCAATTTGGTTCTGTCATTTTTTGCCAAACACGAAAAGATTCTAGTCTATAATCAAGCAGCCATTTAGGTTCATTTTTTTTTGAAGAAATTAATTTAATTATATCTTCATTAAGACCAATTGGAGCCTTTTCACTTTCAATATCAGTAACAAAACCAAATTCATAGGATTTGTTGTCTAACTCTTCTTTTAATTCTTTTTCAGTATATGACATTTATCCGCTTTATAATGAAAAACTTTCTCCACACCCACAAGTCCTATCAGCATTAGGATTGCTAAAAACAAATCCTTTTCCATTTAACCCGCCTGAAAAATCTAATGTTGTTCCCACTAGATAAAGAAAACTTTTTTTATCTACAACCACTTTTATTCCGTTATCCATAAAAGATTTATCGCTGTCTGTTAGGGTATTATCGAATTTGAGTTCATACATCAAACCTGAACAGCCTCCTCCTTTTACACCAACTCGAATAAAATAACCTTCGTTACCGTCTTCTTTCATAAGCTGTAAAGCTTTTGACTTTGCATTTTCTGTTACTTTAATCATCTAGCTATTTAAAATAGTTGAAATCAATGCAAATATACCTCAAAATAACAGATGATAAAAGAATTGTTGAATAGTATTTAACACAAGAATTGATTGTTATTGCAAATAACAAGGTGAAATTATAACTATTGAACTAAATTTACATCCATGAATGAAGAAGAGAAAAATATTGATCTAAAGGATTTAGGTGAATTTGGGCTTATAGAAAGACTAACAAAAAAAATTAAATTATTTAATGAAAATACTCTTCTTGGTCCAGGAGATGATGCTGCAATAATAAACTCTAACAAAGAAATTTTAGTAAGTTCAGATATGCTTGTGGAAGGAATACATTTTGATATGGCTTTCACCCCTTTAAAACATTTAGGATACAAATCTGTAATTGTAAATATAAGTGACATTTATGCAATGAATGGTACTCCTAAACAAATTACGGTTGGTTTGGCTATTTCTAGCAAATATACTCTTGAAGCAATTGAAGAGTTTTACGATGGTATTTTATTGGCTTGTGAAAAATATAAGGTTGACGTAATTGGTGGAGATATTACATCGTGTATCAACGGCTTAACCATTTCTATTACTGCAATTGGTGAAGCAATGAAAAAAGAAATTGTCAAAAGGTCTGGAGCAAAAGAAAATGATTTAATAATTACCACTGGGGATTTAGGAGGCGCCTACATGGGACTTAATGTGCTGCAAAGAGAGAAAGAGGTTTGGAAAAGCAACCCCAATATGCAACCTGAACTAGATAATTATAATTATATTCTTGAAAGACAACTTAAGCCAGAAGCAAGGAGAGATGTAATTGAATTTTTAAAAAAATGTGATGTAATTCCAACTAGCATGATAGATATTTCAGATGGATTGGCTTCTGAAGTTTTTCATATTTGCACTTCTAGTAATGTTGGATGTCAGCTTTACGAAGAAAAAATCCCAATAGACCCACAGACTTATCAAACTTCTATGGATTTCAATACAAACCCTACTGTTTCCGCGCTAAACGGAGGAGAAGATTATGAATTACTTTTCACCATTAATCAAAAAGATTACGAGAAAATAAAAAATGATCCTAACCTAACTGTAATAGGTCATATTACCAAAAAATCTCAAGGAATTAATTTAATTGGAAATGGCAACACCTCTACTCCACTACAGGCACAGGGATGGAACCATTTTAACAAGTAAATTTTTAAATAGAATTGTTGGACTCATCTAAAAACTGATATTGCAAAATACCAAGTTCGGTCATAGGTCTAACAGCAATCCATTTTTTGTACTTTAAAAACCATTGCCTTTGGATATTTTTAACTCCTTTTTTTAAAAAAGCGTCGATAAAGGGATGAACATTTAAAGTAATAGATTTTGCTATACCCTCAACCATAATTGAGTTAAGCATTGAATCAATTTCATCAATAATTAGAATTGAAGCTTGCACTTCTCCCTTGCCAAGACAAGTTGGACAAGTTTCAGTAGTTTTAATTTCAGTTTCTGGACGAACACGTTGTCTAGTAAGTTCTACAACTCCAAATCTACTTGGTGGCTGGATATTGTGCTTAGCTTTATCGTCCTTCATGAACTTTTTAAAACTTTCAATAAGCTTTTTATTATTAGCCCTATCGTACATATCTATAAAATCGACAGCTACAATACCTCCCATATCTCTTAACCTTAAAAGTCTAGCAATTTCTTCAGCTGATTCTAAGTTGGTTTCTAAAGCATTTAATTCTTGATTTGCATTAGTAGCCTTTCTATTGCCACTATTAACATCCACAACATGCATTGCCTCGGTATGGTCAATAATTAAATAGGCTCCAGATTTTAAGTTAACTTTCCTGCCAAAAGTTGCTTTTATCTGCTTATTAATTCCCTTGCTTTCGAATAGGCTTACTTTCCCTTGATAGAGCTTAACAATATCTTCTTTTTCAGGTGCAATAGTCTTAACGTAATCCTTAAGTTCATTATATAAAGACTCATCATCTACATGAATACTTGTAAACTCTTTATTTAACTCGTCTCTTAATACTGTAGTAGCACGATTCATTTCTCCAAGTAGTTTTTTTCTTGGCGTTGCATCTTTTAGTTCTTTGAACATTTTAGACCATTTTTGTTCTAAGTCTCTAAGGTCTTGATCCAATTCGGCAACTTTTTTGTTCTGAGCCACAGTTCTAATAATCACACCAAACTTTCTTGGTCTAATACTATTTATAAGTCTCTTTAGACGATTTCTCTCAGCAGGATCTTTTATTTTTTGAGAAACAGAAATCTTTTCTGAAAATGGTACTAAAACCAAAAACCTTCCTGGAATTGTCACTTCAGCACTCAGCCTTGGACCCTTAGAAGAAATAGGCTCTTTAGTTACCTGAACAGCAATTATTTGATTAGAGGAGAGATGTTCTTTAATCTTTCCATCTTTCAATATGTCTGGCTCTATTTTGTTATAACCAAGTTTGTGGGTAGATTGTTTGCCTGATATAGAATCTTTAACAAATTTGCTCATTGATCTATATTGAGGACCTAAATCTAAATAATGCAAGAATGCATCTTTTTCATATCCAACATCAACAAATGCTGCATTTAAACTTGGCACGATTTTTTTAACCTTACCTAGATAAACATCTCCTACATTAAATCGGTCATCAAGACCTTCTTTATGAATTTCAACTAATTTGTTTTCATAAAGCAATGCAGTTACTACTTCGTCTGATGATGAATTTATAACTAGTTCATACGACACTTAACCTCCTATCTGATTATAGCAGAGCGGTTACACAATAAAATAATATTGTCAGTGGAAAAGATTACTTATTCTTATGTCTGTTTTTTCTCAGACGCTTTTTCCTCTTATGTGTAGACATCTTATGTCTTTTTCTTTTTTTACCGCTAGGCATACTAATCTTTTAAATTATTATTAAATACTTTATTATTTCTTAATCTTATTTTTAACTCCTTCAACAAAAGTTTTAGCTGGCTTAAAAGTTGGAACAAAATGCTCAGGTATAATTATTGTTGTGTTTTTCGAAATATCTCTACCAGTTTTTTCTGCTCTTTTTTTAACCACAAAACTTCCAAATCCACGTAAATAAACATTTTCACCATTTTCCATCGCATCAATAATTGAAGTCATTAGTGATTCCACTGTCGCCTGAACAGCTATTTTTTCAACACCTGTCTTTTCTGTTATTTCTGAAATTAAGTCTGCTTTTGTCATAGTTAAAATTATGATTTTACCATTTATTGGATTGCAAATATAATTTTATTTATCAAAGCCAAAAAGCTACCACTGAGTTTTTTATTTTTGTATGCATGGTTGATGATGATTTTAGTCTAAAATTAATTAAATGGTATAAGTTAAATAAACGAAACTTACCATGGAGAGAATCCAAAGACCCCTTTAAAATATGGATTAGCGAAATAATTCTTCAACAAACTAAAGTAGATCAAGGGCTTCCTTATTATTTAAAGTTTATCAAAAAATTTCCTAATGTCCATGATCTTGCAAAAGCAAATGAAAATATAGTTTTAAAACTATGGCAAGGTCTAGGTTATTACAGTAGAGCGAGAAATTTGCACTATTCGGCTAAATATATTTCAAAGCATTTAAATGGGCAATTTCCAAAAAATTATAACGAATTAATAAAGCTTAAAGGTGTAGGAAAATACACAGCATCTGCTATAGCATCATTTGCCTTCAATGAAAAAAAAGCAGTTTTAGATGGAAATGTCTTCAGGGTTCTAAGCAGGTATTTTGGAGTTGAAGAACCAATAGATACTACATTTGGAAATAAAATATTTGAAGATATAGCCTACAGAAATTTACCTAGGAAAAATGTAGATACATATAATCAATCTATAATGGAATTTGGGGCACTTCAATGCAAACCTGTAAAACCTAAATGTAACTCATGTCCATTTGAAAGCAAGTGCTTTGCATTCAATAACAATAAAATACTTTCCTTGCCCATTAAGTCTAAGAAAATCATAAAAAAAGAACGATTTTTTAATTTTATAGTTCTAAGGAATGAAAAATTTATTTTTTTAGAAAAAAGAATTAAAAATGATATTTGGAAAAACATGTATCAATTTCCACTTTTTGAAGAACCAATAGAATCTTTCTATCCTCCAAAAGAATTAATTAAAACCTCTATTCTTTCTAAAAAAACAGAACTTACCCATCTTTTAACACACCAAAAACTATATGTTGTTTTCTGGGATTTTGAAATAAAAAAACTTTTTCAAAATAAGAAATATGAAAAAATTGAAATAAAAAAATTGAACGAATATGCAGTTCCAAAAATTGTTGAAAATTATATAAATCAAAACATAGGTATTCATAGATTATAATTAAATTTGGTAGGATAAAATTAAATCATGGCAGGTAGTGTAAATAAAGTAATACTAATTGGTAATCTTGGAAAAGACCCTGAAGTAAGGCATTTAGAAAATGGAGCGGCAGTAGCAAATTTTTCAATTGCAACTTCTGAGAACTATAAAGATAGAAAAACAGGTGAAAAAGTATCTCAAACTGAATGGCACAATATTGTTGCCTGGAGAGGGCTTGCAGAGATCGCAGAAAAATATCTGAAAAAAGGCGCCAAAGTATACATAGAGGGGAAACTTAAAACAAGAACTTGGCAAGACAAAGAAGGAAACAACAGATATTCTACTGAAGTAATTACCGATAATCTCACCATGCTGGGTAGTACAGTAGATTCTATGGCTAGCTCTAACCAAGTGACCCCTATTGAAAATGAAAGTAAACCATCTCCTGAAAAGGAATTTTCATCGCCAGATGAAAATGATGATTTACCATTTTAAATCAAAAATTAAGAATTGGAAATTCCCTCTGCTTTTAAATTTTTATTGAAACCTTTAATTATTGTAGATTTTTCAAATCCTAACCTTGGAATATGGGCTTTAGCTATGTTGATTTTAGTTTTTTTGTCTGCTCTTCTTTCTGGGTCTGAAGTAGCAATTTTCGGCTTATCAAATTCACAGAAGCTAAATTTATCCAAAGAAACTGACAATAAAAACAGCAACAGAGTTTTAAAATTACTAGAAAGTCCAAAGAAACTTTTAGCCACTATATTGATTGGAAATAATTTAGTTAATGTGGCTATAGTTATAGTTTCTTCAATAATAATGAGTGAAATTTTCCCGTCTATAACACAAAACTTTATAACGAGTTTTATTATTCAGGTTGTATCTGTAACGTTTATAATTTTACTCTTTGGAGAGGTCATTCCAAAAGTTTATGCCAATAGTTACAATATAAGATTTTCAAAAATAATGGCTTTACCTATTACCGTTTTAAAAATTATTTTCAATCCTTTAAGTAATCTACTTATATCAAGCACATCAATAATTGACAAAAAAATTGATAAAAAAATTGAGCTTTTAAATTCGGAGGAACTTAAGCATGTACTTGATTTAACAAAAGATAGCGTAGAAAATAATGAAGAGAAAAAAATTTTGGAAGGGATATCAAAATTTGGAAACACCGATGTAAAACAAATTATGACCCCTAGAACCGATGTTTTAGCATTTAGAACTGATTTAGATTATAAATCTCTAATTAACGAACTGAAAACTGTTAAGTTTTCTAGAATTCCAGTTTTCGAAGAAACTTTTGATCAAATTAAAGGGATTTTATATGTAAAAGATTTATTAGCCAATATGAACGAAGATGCTAAATATGACTGGAAAGAGCTATTAAGAGATGCTAAATTTGTACCTGAAAATAAAAAACTTGATGACTTGCTTAAAGAGTTTCAAGAAGAAAAAACCCATATAGCTATTGTTGTTGATGAATATGGAGGTTCGTCTGGAATAGTTTCTTTAGAAGACGTACTTGAAGAAATAGTTGGAGATATAACAGATGAATTTGACGAAAGAGACGTTTCATTTATAAAAATTGATGCGCATAATTATATTTTTGATGGAAAAACTCCTTTAATTGACTTTTATAAAATTCTAAATATCGATGGGAAAATTTTTGAAAAATCAAAGGGAGAATCTGACACTTTAGCTGGGTTTTGCATTGAGCAAGCAGGCAAAATTTTATTAAAGAATGAGAGAATCTCTTACCAAAATTACCATTTTACTGTTGAAGCATCTGATAAAAGAAGAATCAAGAAACTAAAAGTTAGAATTGATTAATTTCCTCAAATATTTATTAATCCCTATTTTAATTTTAGCCTTAAGCTGCTCTAGAGAAAAAACTTTCCCAAAACCAAAAAGTTACTTGAGAATAGACTTACCAGAAAAAGATTTTTACGATATAAAAGATTCTTGCATATTCAGCTTTAAACTTCCAGATTATGCTTCATGGGAGCAAAAATTTAAAGATTATCCCGAATGCAGTAAAACTATCATTTTCCCTGAATTTAAAGCGGAAGTTTTATGTGAATATTTTGAGTTGAATGACAATCTTTTAGAAATGTCAGAGGGATTTAGAAAAATGGTTTACGAGCACAGCTTTAAATCATCTGCTATTGTAGAGAGAGTTTGGAAAAATAAAGACGAAAAAGTTTTTGCACTAGCTTATGAAATTAAAGGCAATACAGCCTGTAATTATGCTTTTACAATAACGGATAGTTCCCAACATTTTTTTTCAGGACAATTACTCTTTCAAGCTAAACCCAACTACGACTCTTTGAAACCTTGCATTAATTTTATCATTGAAGACTTGGAAGAAATGATTAGTTCCTTTCATTGGGTTAACTAAACGCTTGAATTCCAGTAATGTCAAGACCAGTAATCAACAAATGAATGTCATGAGTACCTTCGTAAGTAATTACAGATTCTAAATTTGCCATGTGTCGCATCACAGAATACTCATTCATAATTCCCATTGCCCCATGAATTTGTCTTGCTTCTCTAGCAACTTTCAAAGCCATATCTACATTATTTCTTTTGGCCATAGATATTTGAGGGGAAGTTGCTCTGTCTTCATTTTTAAGTTGACCTAGACGGAAAGTTAAAAGTTGCGCCTTAGTAATTTCAGTAATCATTTCTGCAAGCTTTTTTTGAATAAGTTGGAAACTGGCGATTGGTTTACCAAATTGTATTCTTTCTTTGGAGTATCTTAATGCTGAATCGTAGCAATCCATTGCTGCTCCAATTGCTCCCCAAGCAATGCCATATCTTGCAGAATCTAAACACATTAATGGAGCCCCGAGACCATCTTTATTAGGTAAAATATTTTCTTTTGGTACTCTTACATTATTAAAAATAAGTTCTCCTGTTGCCGAGGCTCTTAGGGAATGTTTTCCATGCATCTCTGGTGTTTGAAAACCTTCCATACCTCTTTCCACAATAACCCCTTTTATTCTGTTATCAGGATCTTTGGCCCAAACTACAGCAATATCAGCAAATGGAGCATTAGATATCCACATTTTAGCTCCATTGAGAATCAAATGATCTCCATCTTCTTTAAAATTGGTAATCATTCCACCTGGATTAGATCCAAAATCAGGTTCTGTTAACCCAAAACAACCAATTAGTTCTCCACTGGCTAGTTTAGGTAAATATTTTTTTCTTTGGTCTTCACTACCAAATTTATAAATTGGATACATTACAAGAGAGCTCTGTACAGAGGATGTTGATCTTAATCCTGAATCGCACCTTTCTAGTTCTTGCATAATTAATCCATAGGATATTTGATCTAATCCTGCTCCACCATATTCTTCCGGAATATAGGGACCAAAACCTCCAATACCAGCAAGTCCGTTTAGAATTTGATTGGGAAATTCTGCTCTTTCATAATAATCATCAATAATTGGTGAGACTTCTTTTTTTACCCATGCTCTTGCAGAGTCTCTAATTAACTTATGTTCATCAGAAAGAAGTTCGTCCATAAAGTAATAGTCGTGTGCTTGGTATTGATCTTTACTCATTTTGTTAATTTTACACAAATGTATAGGTAATTAAAAATCTATGGCTAAATGTTGATGCATTTTTTTAAAATTGCATTGTGTACAATGAACTATTCGTATTTTTATGTTGTAAACCAATAATTTTATACTGAAAAATAAATTTGATTCCCCAAGAAACAATAGCGAAAATTTTTGATTCTGCAGATATAGTAGAAGTTATAGGCGATTTTATTCATTTGAAAAAATCGGGCTCCAATTTTAAAGGACTAAGCCCATTTGCAAATGAAAAAACTCCATCTTTTATGGTTTCTCCAGGAAAAAGAATATTTAAAGACTTTAGTTCTGGAAAAGGTGGAAATGTAGTTTCTTTTTTAATGGAACACGAACATTTATCTTATCCAGAAGCATTAAAGTGGCTTGCCAATAAATACAATATTGAAATTGAAGAAACTCAAGAATCTGAAGAACAAATAGCTGCAAAGCACCAGAAAGAAGGATTGTATTTAGCCCACCAATTTGCTAATGAGTTTTTCAAAAAATCTTTAAAGGAAACCAATGAAGGGAAATCTGTTGGTTTGTCCTATTTGAAAAAAAGAGGTTATAATCTAAACACAATAGACCAATTTGAAATTGGTTACTCTCCAGAGGATTTTAATGCTCTTGAGAATGAAGCAAAAAATTCTAACTACAGCCTAGAACCTTTAAAAAAATCTGGATTAATAAAGCAAGGTGAGAAAGGGACTTATGATTTTTTTCGCGGAAGAATAATTTTTCCAATTCATAATATTACTGGAAGAATAATAGGCTTTGGAGGAAGAACTTTAAGAACGGATAAGAAAGTTGCAAAATATTTTAACTCTCCAGAAAGCGACATTTACAATAAGAGTAATGTGCTGTATGGTTTATTCCAATCCAAGAGTGAAATTATTAAAAGTGATTCATGTTTACTTGTAGAAGGGTATACCGATGTTGTTTCTCTTCACCATAACGGGGTGAAAAATGCTGTTGCTTCAAGTGGAACATCGCTAACAGATGGTCAAATTAGGCTCATAAAAAGATTTACAAATAATGTTGTGATTCTATATGATAGCGATCCAGCTGGAATTAACGCTTCTTTTAGAGGGGTAGACATGTTATTAAAAGCTGGGTTAAGTGTTAAAGTAGTTTTATTTCCAGAGGGGGAAGATCCAGATAGTTATTCCCATCAATTATCTACTGAGGATTTTAAATCTTATTTAAATGACCAGCAAATTGACTTTATATCATTTAAAGCAAATCACTTACTTGAAAAAACTAAGAACGATCCAATTAATATTTCTAAAACTATTAATGACATTATTACTTCCATTTCTATTATTCCAGATGCAGTATCTCGATCTGTTTACATTAAAAAAACTGCTCAAATATTTGAAATGGATGAGCAACTTCTTATCACTGAAATTCAAAAAAAATTACGTTCCAAAAGAGAGCCACAATCTACGAACTCTCTTCCATCTGTAAGTCCAAATAACTTACCTAGCAAAGCATTTCAAAAGGGAGTTAAACACGATTTGAGTAACCAAGAGCAGGATTTAATAAGACTAATGTTGAGCTATGGAGCACATTCTATTAAAGTAGAGGTTTTAAATGAAAATGAAAAATCAACTGTAGAATATCCCCTAGCCCAATTTATTGTTGAGGAAATTTTGTCGGATAAACTTTCCTACAAAAATGAAAAATATCAGTTGGTTTTTAATGAGTTTTTAGAAGGGCTGGAAAAAGGATTAGTATTAAATGAACAACATTTTGTCCAAAATCCAGATTTAACTAGTCTAGTTGCAGACTTAACAACATCGCAGAACATTTTAAGTGAAAATTGGAAAAACAAACATCAAATTCACACAAAAATTGAGTCTGATCGTTTAAAACAAGCAGCGGAAGAGTCTGTTTTTATTTTTAAACTAAGAGTAACTGAAAATCTTATATTAGAGAAGCAACAAGCACTTAAAGAGATGGAATCCAATGAATCCAACGAATCAATAATTAAAGAAATTAAGGAATTAACCAAAGTACGCAATATATTTGCCAATGAATTGGGTATTATTGTAACACAATAAATTATGGATTTTATAGAATATTTACAACAACATTTGCTTAACCTAAGTCTTTTTGGAGTAGTAGTATTACTTTGGCTAATTTTAAATAATTGGATAAATAAAAACTTAGAACGGGTTTTAAAACAAAAAGGATGGATTGTTGAGGGAAGATTAAAAAATATTAAAAAACTTTTAAAACAAGTACTACTACTTGTTTTCAGTTTATTGGCACTTGAATCACTTTTATATGATCAAATAAATTCTCTTTCTCATCAAGAAATTTTTGGATTTGACTATGATTCAAAAGTAGATGGAGTCTACGAAAGATTTAGTTTTACTATTGGAAAACTTTTTTATTTAATTTTTGTAATAGTAATTTCCAAAATAACCTTAAGTCTCTTTAGAGTTTTAATTCTCAGATCAACAAGGGATAAAAAATGGATAGATGAAGCTGGGACTTACTCTATAACTCAACTAAGTAAATATTTAATTTATTTGGTTGCAGTCATTGTTGCTATTCAAGGAATTGGAATTGATATTACTTTTTTAACCGCAGGTGTAGCGGCCGTTGGCTTAGGTCTTACACTTTCGCTTCAAAGCCAAATTTCAGATGTTTTTTCAGGGATTATCTTACTTTTTGATGGTAGCATAAAAGTGGGAGATGTGGTAGAAATGCCCAATTATGAAATTTGTAAAGTAGATAATATTTTTATTAGGACCTCACAACTAAAAACATTAGATGGGAAAACTATTATAGTTCCAAATAGTTCCTTAACGACAGATAGGGTGATTAATTGGACTATTAGTGATAAAGTAACAAGGTTTAATATTTCTGTTGGAGTGGGTTATGGTTCTGACACCCAATTGGTAAAAGAAATTCTTTACCAAAGTGCCTTAAAACACCCACTTGTAGAAAAAAGAAGAAATATCTCTATAGAATTAGAAGACTTTGGAGATCACGCACTTAGATTTAAAGTTTATTTCTGGGCACAACAAACTTGGGAAATTGTAAATATTAAAAGTGATATAAGACTTACAATTGATCAGGCATTTAGAAATAACAATATAAAAATCCCTTATCCTCAAAGAGATCTTCACATTGTTTCTGACTCGAGAAAAAATAAAGATTAATTAACTCTTATATCTTTAATAATTAATTGCATGGTTCTGTTGCCTCGAAAATAGTTCTCATCAATGGTGCCTACAACGTCCATCGTCTCTTGGTCTTTTAGAATCTTCAAAAAAGAAACATTGCTAAACCATATACCATCAATTTTATTTTCTTTTTTAGAATCTGAAAAAATAAACTTTAAATGCTTTTCACCAACTATTCTAACGGGACTTTCAAGGTGTAATCTTTTAAAAAGAAAAACTGGCTTTGGATTACCAATACCAAATGGTTCCATTTGTTTTAAAATTCTGTAAATTTTAGACCTTGACTGATTATTGGTTCCTTCAAAAAGTTGGTCTAAAGAAAGCTCAGAATCAATATTAATTTCTGGAATAAGATCTTGCTCTTGAATATATTTTCCAACTTCATTTTCAAAATCTTGCTTAAATGACTCTAAATTCTCTTTTTTTAAACTTAGACCTGCAGCATATTTATGGCCTCCAAATCTTACAAAATAATGTTTCAAATTTTCTAATATACCATATAAGTCAAATCCTTTCACAGATCTTGCAGAGCCAGTGATGATATCTCCTTGTCCACACAAAACAATGGTTGGTTTATAATAGGTTTCAATAATTCTAGATGCCACAATACCTACTACGCCTTTGTGCCAACTATTAGAAAAAACTAAATTGGTAAATCTATTTTTAGGTTGCTCTTCTAAATCATTTAAAGCTTGGTGAGTTATTAATTCGTCTAATTTTATTCGTTCTTCATTAATAGTCTCTATTTTATCTAATCCTTGATCTGGTTTTTGAGAATCGGATATCAAATATTTTGCCGCCAACAATGCTGTATCTAATCTCCCTGCTGCATTTATTCTTGGTGCAATTTTAAAAATCAAATCCCCGAGATTAATTTCGTTTAACTTATTTAATTTTGAAAAAAGTAATGCAAATGGTTCAATTGGATTTTTATTAATTTCTAAAAGCCCCAAATAAGTAATTAGCCTATTTTCATTAATTAAGGGAACTACATCTGCAGCAGATGCAACGGCTGCTAACTGAAAATAGGGACTGAAATCAAGTTTTAAATCAAACTTATGTACATAACTTTGAATAAGCTTTAAACCCACAGCGCATCCACAAAGCTCTTTAAATGGATAAGTACAATCATTTTGCTTAGGATTTAATATTGAAAATGCATTTGGAATTTTTTCTGAAGGGTTGTGGTGGTCACAAATTATTAAATCTATATTTTCATTTTTATATGCTTCTGCAGCAAGAAAATCTTTAATTCCACAATCTAAAGCAATTACTAAATCAATTTTATTTTCTTTGGACCACTCTACACTTTTTAATGAGATGCCATAACCTTCAGTTTCTCGATGAGGTTGGTAATACAAAACTTTGGCTTTTAGATGTTTTAAAAAACGAACCATCATAGCTACTGAACATGTTCCATCTACATCGTAGTCACCGTAAACGAGAACATTTTGATTATTGGAAATCGCTTTATCTAATCTTTCTACTGAAAGATGCATCCCCTTCATCAAAAAACCATCTTGAAATTGTGTTTCATTGGGCCTAAAATAATTTTGCGCAGAATCAAAATTATGAATTCCTCTTGCTACTAAAATTTCTGAAATAACTTTTGAAACATTAAGTTCTTTGGCTAATTGGAGGCTTATTGTTTGGTCAACTTCTTTCTTTTTCCATTGATATTTTTTAATCAGCACTTCTAGTAGTTAATTTTGATTATAAATATATAACTTGACAACATAATCTTGCTATGTTGTATCAAATTACAATGAAATTACCTAACAAAACACTTTGAGAACTTTTTTTTGGTAATATTGGGCCAAATATGGATATAATTGATTATTACAAGTGGAGATATGCTACTAAAAAATTTAATCCCCATAAGAAAATTCCAATTTCTGATATAGAAATAATTAAAGAGTCTATTCGTCTAGCTCCAACTTCTTATGGATTACAATTATTTAAAGTAATTATTATTGAAAATCAGCTTAAAAAAGAGGCATTAAGAAAATTTTCTTACAACCAGTCTCAAGTTTCTGATGCATCGCATCTTTTCATATTTTGTAATTCTACTAAAGTATTTGAAAAAGACATTGACTCTTATATAGAGAATAAATCTCTAAGTCAAGAAATACCTATTGAAAAGAACAAAGGATATGGTGACTTTTTAAAAAAAACCCTACTTAATAAAAGTTCTAAAGAAATCTCTGAATGGACTAAAAATCAGCTTTATATCGCTTTGACTCATTTAATGACTGCATGTGCTTCTCTAAAAATAGATTCTTGTCCTATTGAGGGATTCGACACTTCAAAATACAATGATTTTCTAGACATTGATAAAAAAAGCTTGAGTGCAGGAGTGGTTGCTGCTATTGGATATAGATCTGAAACTGATAATTCTCAGTACGATAAAAAAGTCAGAAAGGCTACAAAAGACATATTTGAAATTGACTAAATGGATTTTTCAAAAAAAATTAACCAGATTTTAATACTTTGTGTTTTAGGGATAATATGGGGAAGTTCATTTATTTTAATGAAAAAAGCCTTAACTACTTACTCGCCCATAGAGATAACACTTTACAGAATATTTATTGTATTTCTTGTTTTCTTTCCTCTTGGAATTAAAAGTTTTTTCAAAATTAAAAAGAAAACTGGTTTTGTTCTTCTACTATCTGCGATAATTGGAAGTGTAATTCCCTATTTTTTGTTTATTAAAGCACAAACCAAAATAGATAGCTCTTTGAATGGAATTTTAAATTCTATAACTCCTCTTTTCACACTTTTATTTGGGGTGATAATATTTAAGCAAAAAACAAATTTTAGAGCAATAATTGGTGTTATGGTTGGATTAATTGGAGCAACTAGTTTAATATTTTTAAGTACAGGGGGTGATATTTTTTCTAGTTCAATTTTATATGCTTTATTTCCAGTTTTAGGATCTGCTTGCTACGCCTTAAACATAAATATAATTAAATCTTATCTTCAGGATATTCCTGCATTAAAAATTACCAGTTGGTCTTTTATCTTCATTGGCCCAATGGCTGGATTGTTACTTTTTTTGGAGACGGATTTTGCGAATAATTTGACAAATAACGATCCAAATTATTTGAATTTTATTTGTATAAATATTTTAGGAATACTAGGAAGCGGATTGGCTTTTTGGGTTTTTAACTTATTAATCAAAGAAACATCATCTGTATTTGCATCTTCAGTAACTTACTTAATTCCAATAGTAGCCATAT
>CALKFX010000103.1 GCA_938084875.1 uncultured Flavobacteriales bacterium
TTTATTCCATCAATCCCTGTAAAAGTTACGTAAGCTGCAAATAGCGCCAATGATGTTAATGCCGCAGAGGCAATAGCAAAACCTTTTCCAGTTGCTGCAGTTGTATTTCCAACAGCATCTAAAATATCAGTACGTTCCCTAACAATTGGATCTTGCTCACTCATTTCAGCAATTCCACCAGCATTATCAGCAATTGGACCAAAGGCGTCAATAGCTAACTGCATTGCAGTAGTAGCCATCATTGCAGATGCTGCCAAAGCAACTCCATAAAACCCAGCAAATGCATAAGACATCCAAATTGCAACAGCAAATAAAAGAACAGATGAAAAAGTAGATATCATACCAGTAGCTAATCCTGCAATAATATTAGTTCCAGCTCCTGTACTAGACTGCTGAACAATTTTTAAAATCGGTGCTTTCCCTAATCCAGTGTAATATTCTGTAAATGCAGAAATTCCAGCACCTACAACCAATCCAACTAAACAAGCATAGAAAACTCTCATTGATGAAATGTCTTGAAGACCTTCTCCAAAGAAATTCATTTGCATTGTTTCAGGAAGCATGTATTTACATAATACGAAACAAGATATGGCAACCATTAAGATGGATGCCCAATTTCCAATGTTTAAGGCTTTTTGAACTTCAGATTCTTTAGCCTCGTTTGAAGATATTTTCACGAAGAAAGTTCCTATAAGAGAGATAACAATACCAACACCAGCAATTGCCATTGGTAATAATATTGGACCAATACCACCAAAAGCGTCCTCAATAATTCCTCCCATATCCTTGATGATATAATTTCCTAAAACCATCGCTGCTAAAACTGTAGCAACATAAGATCCAAATAAATCAGCACCCATTCCAGCAACATCTCCAACATTATCTCCAACATTATCAGCTATAGTAGCTGGGTTTCTTGGATCATCTTCTGGAATATCTGCTTGAACTTTTCCTGCCAAATCTGCACCAACATCAGCAGCCTTTGTATAAATCCCTCCACCAACTCTTGCAAATAATGCAATAGACTCAGCTCCTAAAGAAAAACCTGCTAAAGTTTCCAATACCATGGTCATATCAGAAATACCAGTTTCTGCAGACCAAACTCCACCCATAAACATTTGGTAAAATAATATAAAGAAAGAAGTTAATCCCAATACTGCTAATCCTGCAACACCTAATCCCATGACTGTACCACCACCAAAAGAAACTTTTAATGCTTGTGGTAAACTTGTTCTTGCAGCCTGAGTAGTTCTTACATTCGTTTTAGTAGCTATTTTCATACCCATATTCCCTGCAAAAGCAGAAAAAATAGCACCAATTATAAAAGCAACTACAATTAAAATATGAGTAGATGGAACCAAAAATGAAACACCAGCTAGAACAATACTTGCAGCAAATACAAATATTGCCAGCAACCTATATTCCGCATTTAGAAATGCCAATGCTCCTTCATAGATATGGTCTGAAATTTCTTTCATTTTACCGTCTCCGGCATCTTGCTTCATAACCCATGCTCTTTTAACCAGCATATATAATAACCCTACTAACGATAATACAATAGGTAAATAAATAACAAATGATTCCATAATTTTAAAGAATTGAATTTTAGGACAGCGAAATTATATTTTTAAACATTATTGTGCAAATAAGAAGATAAAAATATAGTGTTTACATAGTAAAATATAAAATTTGCAAATGCTATTTATGGTTAAATTGATTAGAAAAGGAAGATTTTGCAAACTATTAAAAAAACAAAACTGTATCATTATAGTTAAATTCAGTCTATTTAAATGAAATTTATATTCAAAATATTGTTCCTATTACCAGGGTTTATATTTGGTCAAAATAATCATTTAGAAAGCTACATACCCTTTGATACTTGCGAATTTAGTTCTCATCCCATTTTAGAAATAAAAATATGGGTTCATGTACTACAACAATCTACGGAAAACCCCAAAAACATTACCAAAGATTCATCCCATTTTATAGAGGAGCAATTTCAATGGATTAATAAAATTTACAGCAATTTAAAGCCTCCTTCAAGAAAAAATTCCAATAACGAAAAACCATACATTAAAGATTCTAGAATACGATTTTTAGTAGACACAATTTCATACCATATAGACAGTAATGGATGGGAAAGAATGGAAATTATTATGGAAAAAGACACCAATAGGTGGTTAGAAATTTTAGAAATTAATGCAGATTCCAATACAATTACTATAAAAGGAGTTAAAAATAATTTTAGACCCATATTGGATAGTTTAAAAGTATTTGGAACAAATTCTAATAATGGCATATTGCATACTTTACACGCAAAAAAAGAAGGGAGAAATACCGTTATATATATTAAAGAAACCTTAAGCGTGTCAGAGCAAGGTCTGGGAATTATAAGCTATTTTAAGAAAGTTGACAAAAATTGCAATAAGGATAATTGGGTAAGATTTACAAATGAAAATAAAGATTTTTTGCATGTCTTTTATACTGGTGCTTCAAGTCCTGTTCCAGCATTTGGATGTGGACCATCCCCTTTCTATTTGAATGTATCAAAATTTCTGGAGAATGGAAGGTATGCAACAGCACAGTTAACAGCACACGAATTAGGCCACTGCATTGGCTTAAGACATACCAATACTCCACAATTTTCAGACCTTCCAAAAAAAGATAAATTTGGTTGGGTCAACTGTAATTCTAAAGATGTTAGTAATAATATTATGGGCTACAATCTATGTAGGAATTACTTGTCCCCTATGCAAATTGGGTATATTCACCAACGATATTCAACCATAAATGAGTTGAGTCTAACCACCAATAATTTAATGTCAAATAGTTCTGAAATTGTAATTAAAAAAAATACTAATTGGGAAAAAAATATTTTATCTAAAGGAACCATAATCGTTAAAAAAAATAAGACTCTTACTATTACCAAGAATCTATTAATGCCAAAAAAAGGTGTTATAGTTTTAGAAAAAAATAGTAAAATCATAGTTGATAGTGGGAGAATATATTGTCCATCAAAAAATTGGAATGGGATTATAAGAACAGAAAGCAAGTCTAAAGACAAGAAATGGCATTGTAGGGAAAAAGTAAACGGTCAAATTATTTTACTCAATAATGGGGAGATTTCTTATTGATCAATTTCGAATTCTGGTTTTTTCTTTTCTGGTTCTTCGACTCCAAGCTTTTTTAAAAATTTATCTAGTTTAGAAGAGTCCTTTTTCTTTTTTGTTTTTAGATTTTGAAGGGCTTTAAGCTCTTGAATAGTGTCTTTTATTAATATTTCTTGTTCTAATTCAAATACCTCACTCTTTTTTTCCTCTTCTTGGTAATCTCCCTTTATAATTTCTTTAATTGTTTCTTTTTCATTAGAAATTATTTCTTTTCTTTCTTTCTTAATTTCTGCCTTGTCAAAGCCATAACTTAAATCCTCAACAGGTCCCGATATTTTTAAAAATAATTGTTTCCCTTTAATTGGATTTTCTTGAACAATGTCAGATTTTGATTTCTTTTTTCTAACTATGTCAGCCCAATTAAAACTTAAGTGATAGTCCACTTGGTTTTCAAGATTATAATTTCCGTAAAAAGAAAAATCTAAAACATCATTTTCAAAATTGGTTTTATCAATTTCTGTTGTTCCATTTGATGAAATTATAGTGGATTTAAAATCTTTAAATGCTACTTTATGAAGATTTTTCTCGTAATGATTTATATCAATTATATTTCTTGTAATAACACTATTTTCAAAAACTTTTAGAATATCGTATAAAAAAGGATACTCTAAAAGTACAATATCTTTAAAGGTATTTTTGGATTCAATAGAAGAGTTTTGAAAATCCCAATTGTTTGAAGGATCAAAAATTAATTTCGAATTAAAATCACTTGAAATACTACCTGAAATATGTTCGTTTTTTATATAATCTTGATCAAAATCGTTAAATGATTTCATTAACTGTTTAATATTTAAATTTGATAATTCGCCGTCTATAAACCAGTTTTGATTGTCACTACTTAAATCCGCATTATAGATATTTAATAAAATCTCTCCATCATAAGACTCCATTAATAAATTTTTAATCTCTAGTGATTTATTGATTTTGAGTCTTTTTGAGGCAACATTGGAAAACTTTAAATTATCGTAATAAAGTTCACTGGCAGTTATAGCCCCATCCAAATCTATTTGATAATCTGAATTGGAAGAATCCTTAGAATCAAATATTTCTAAGAAATCATCTAGATGGAATTTATCAAATTTTAGGTCGTAATTACATTTAATTTTTTTGGCTTCAGATTGAAACAATTTATTCCAGTCCATGAAATTTAAATTCATTGAAAATTCATCTTCATTAAAAAAGGAGTTTTGAACTGTAATGTCCATATTTTTTCTAGTAATGTCAGCTTCAAATTCATTTAATTCTAAATGGGTTGCTTGTGGCAAATAATCTATTTTAATTTTTTTACTAACTAACATTCCATCTAAATTCTCAAAAATTAATTTATCGTTTTTTGTAGTGATTTTTGTTTCTATTTCAATAGCAGTTTCTCCTTCCAAGGAAAAATCTTCAAGAGTTGTGAAAAAAGGAATTTTATTTAAATCAAATAACCCATCTATTTTTAAAAAATAAGTAGGCTTGTTAAAATTATTAACCTCTAAATTTCCACTCATTATTTTTTCATTAATGAGAGCTGAAAAATTTATTATTTTAAGTTTTTGTTCTTTATTATCAAATGATCCACTTAAATCAATTTTTTCTAAATGAATATTATTGAAATTGTCTTTCAAAGTTGCATTTTTAGCATTGAAATTGACAAAGAAAGTAAGAGGCTGCTTGTTGTTCATTTCTCCATTTAGATTTCCATCAAAATTGAATATTCCTTCAGAGCTATATTTAGTTTTTATACTGGCATAGTCTAAAGGTAGAATACTAAATATTTCAGATATTTTAATTTGGTTTCCTTTTATATTTAGATTTATCAAGTCTTTTTTTGAGCTTTTATAATCCCCCTCTAAAAAGAAATTCATATCTGCTATTTTTAGTTTTCCCTTTTTTATTTTTAAGGAAAAAGGATCATTTTTTACATGTAAAATAACTTCTGTATTCGCGTTTTTGGAGCTAATATAATTTACACCTTCCAAATCGAATTTATTTACGGACATACTGGAAATTATATTTAAATCGTATTCTTTGTTAGAGAATTGGCCTTTGAGTTTTGAATCTGAAATAGTGAAATCATATTCTTGACTTAAGGGAATATTTTGGTAATTTATTGAGAAATCTTTAAGAGTAAGTTGGTCTAAAGAAAACTTAAAGTTTTTGTTTTCAGTTTTATTTCCAGAAACAAATACGTCGAAATTCTCTTCCCCATCTGCACTAATTTTGGCTCCAAAACTCCCATTTTTCAATACTAATTTTCTAACTATGTATTTTTCATTAATTAAATCATAAGCATCAAAATTTAGAAAGGCACTCTTTGCAAAGAGTAAAGTATCTTCTTTAGCTAAAGGATCATTAATTAAAAGATTAGAAAATTGCAATGAGATTGCAGGAAAATAATTGAAAGCACTTAATTCTATATCTTGAATAATCATTGGGGAGATAAGCTGATTATTTATCTGTTTTAAAGCAATTTCTTTAATCTCTTTATCGTATAATTTTATCACCGAAAATAAAACTCCAAATACCAATAGAATTATTAAAGCTAATATTGAAACGATATACTTAATTATACGAATTACCATATAAGTTTAAAAGTTTTTAATTTACTCAAGACTTATGCTATCAAGAGTTGCTTTTATTTCTGCTATATCTAGATAGTATTTTGACTTTAAATTTTCAGCAATAGGATCTTTACTTGGCACATTTAGTTTAAGTGGGTTTTTAGCTTTACCATTTATGTATACTCGATAGTCTAAGTGTGGACCAGTACTTAAACCCGTACTTCCTACTTCTCCAATTTTCTCTCCCTGTTCAACATATTTACCCACCTTAATACCTTTTTCAAATCTTAATAAATGTAAGTATTTAGTAACCACGTTTCCGAAAGAATGTTTTATCTTAATCATATTTCCAGCACCACCAGATCTGCCAGCAAATATTATTTTTCCGTCTCCTGTTGAGACCACATCTGTACCTGATGGAGCTGCATAATCTACCCCGTGGTGAGGTCTGTAAATCTTTTTAATTGGATGCAATCTTCTATTAGAAAATTTGGAGGATATTCTTACATACTCTAAAGGTGCTGAGAGTAACGCCCTTTGCATACTTTCTCCAGATTCTGTAAAATAACTTTCAACCTTTTTAGATTTTGACAAATATCTAAATGCATAGAAGTCTCTTCCTTTGTGGTTAAATAAAATGGCTTTAATATTTCCAACACCAATAAATTTATTCTCTACATATTTAGATTCAAAAATTATTTTATAGTTATCTCCAGATTGAATATCAAAAAAATCAATTGTCCAAGCGTACAAACTAGCAACTTTGGAGACCAATGCAGGACTTAATTTATTGTCGATAAAACTTTGCCATAGACTAGAAGATATTGTTCCAGATGCTTTTTGAATTCTTGTCTCAACAGGACTTTTTATAATGGTAATGTTCAATGAATCTAAAAAACTCATAACTATCTTTTCAGTAAGTGAATGCTGGTAAATTAAATTGGAAAATTTATTGCTATCGGAATTGAAGATGGTATAGTATTTATCTCCAGGATATATTCTTCTAATATCATAAATTTCTTTAAAATCATTACCTAAACTATAAATTTGGTCGTAGGAAATATTTAAACTTTGTAAAATCTCGCTAAAACTCTGTCCGTTCTTTACCGAACTGCTGTCAATTTTAAAATTTTCAAGACTGAACCCCTGTATTTTTTTAAATATTTCAACTTCTTCATTTTGCTTAATAGAATCCTGACTTAATTCCTGGTTATTTGTATTGTTAGAATTACAAGTTGAGAATAAAAATACAATTCCAAGAAATATGGAAGTTGAAATGAAATTATTAAGTCTAAATACCATTTTGATTACAATGATAATTCAACAGTGTAATTAAACTCTAGATTTCAGTACAAATTATAAACATTAAAATGTGTTTTATAGTTCAATAAAAATTACTTCTATGAACTAACTTTATATGTTCTTTTTCCCTGTTTTTTTTAAAAAAAACTATGCCTAGTGAAAAAATATCTAGACTAAGCATTACTTTCTCAAAATTGCAAATTTCTTCCCAAGCTTGTTTCATATCGCTAGACCAATAAATATCGTCAAAAATGAAAATTGAATCTTCGTTAGTGTGCTCTACCAGCCAATAAAAATATCTTAACGTAGCTTCTTTAGAATGGTTCCCGTCAAAAAAAATCAAATCATATTTATTTTTTAAAAGTTGGGGGATTATTTGATCAAAAGGCTGGTTTATAAGCGCTACATTCTTAAGCTTTAATGTGTTGAAGTTTTTTTGAGCGAGGCTACCAACCTTAGGATCTCCTTCAATAGTGGTAACTTTGCCCTCTTTATTGGCATTTGATAGATAAGCTGTTGTAAGCCCTAAAGAGGTGCCTATTTCAAGAATGTTTTTTTTTTGAAAAAAACTTACCATCCTAAATAGTATTTGTGCTTTTTTAGGTCTTGATTGAACTTTTTTAATTAAAATATTAATAGTACTAGAGGTAGACTTTATTGATTTTGATCCTGCACCTAAATCTTTTAATTCAATTGACTCTGTTTGTTTTAAAAGTAAACTTCTCAAATGTTCTATTCCAACAAAAGAGTAATACTTAATTGAACTATCCAATATGTTTTCTATCATATCATGAACCAACGGAGAATGGATATTGTATTTATTGGTTCCCTGAAATAAAAACTTTAAATAAAAGCTGATTTTTTTAACCATATGCAAATTTAAGGCTTTAGTTGGTGCTAATAAAAATTTTATTAAAGACATTATCTATTAGATTTG
>CALKFX010000104.1 GCA_938084875.1 uncultured Flavobacteriales bacterium
CCAATTACAGTTGCTAGTTGATTATTTCTGTATAGGTATCTATCGTTAAAATTAGAAGTCCAATTATAAAGTCCTAACGAATCTTCAAAAGCCATTTGAGCATTATAATCATCCTCAAGTATAAAATAGGGATGATTTTGGTCATAAAAACTATAGGAATATTTGTCACCAATTTCTCTAGCACCGCTCATAAAATCTGTATTGTTGGTAGGCCAATTAATATGAGCCAAACCTGCTGAAAAACTTATGTTAGAGGTTCTATCTCCAATTGTAATCGTTCCCCAATGTAAACCGCCATAAGTCTGACCTTGGTTGATATATCCTGAAGAACCCAATATACTTCCAACTGAAACATGGAATTTATTTTTACTGTAGATCTGTTGCTTTAAAACCAACCCTATAGGACTTGCTATCCAACTTGCCATAACTCCCAATGAAGTTTTATTTCCCACACTAAAATGAACTTCTGGTCCATAAACATGAACTAGAGCATAGTTTTCATTTTTTTTAATGGGAAGAGCGTTGTTGGTAAAATAATATCTTGTTGTAAATGGTCCAGAGGCTCTAAACTCCCCATTTTTATTACTTTTCACGTTCTCATCTACTTTAGTAATAGAAGAAATTTCAGACTTATTAATGTAAATTTTTCCAATAGTTTTGGTGATTAAAAGAATTTCTCTTCCATCATCAGAAACTATTTCTCCAATATATTCACCTCCACTATTTTTTATAATAAGAACTAAGTTTTCTTTTTTTTCTTCAGCCTCGTTGGATGTTTGGGCAGAAATATGAAATGCTAAAAAAAGTAATATTATTAATGTGATTAAATTTTTCATATTGTATAAATATACGAAATATACTAGCAAGGAAAGGGGTTGGAACTTGAAAATATCATCTTTAAGGTATTCAATATCATTTATTTACTGCCCATTTTTTAATTTCATTTACGGCCTCTTTTTTGTCTCCCCAACCAACAAATTCCATCTTATTAGGCCCTTTGTAGTTACAAAACCAAGTTTTAATAATTGTTTTAACTGAATTTGGTAAAGAGTCTTTTGAAAAGTTGATTTTGCTATTTCTTAAAGTGGCAATAACTTTATGATCTTGCTGCCCACGATCTAATAATTTAAGAATCGCTACTGGGATTATTTCTATTTTTTTTCCTTGTTGAACTGATTCAGAAATAATTAAAACATCTAACGCATCTCCGTCTCCCCCAATTTCAGGATCCATATAGGTATTGGATATAAAACCATAATTTCCAGGATATGGAAGATAATTTATAGTGCGTTCTACACCGTTTTTGGTTTCAATTTCAAAAGTTTTGGTACTGTAATTGTATTCAAACTTTTTATTAGTACCAGCTGGTATCTCTACTATTGCAGTATAATTATCAGAAAAGTTTATTATTTCTTTTTTTTTAGTTGAGCAGCTAGAAACCATCCAACAAAATATACAAATTGAAATAATTTTTTTCACCAATTTAATCTCGGTTATAGTAAATAGTAACTGCTGCTGTGTCTCTTAAAAAGTCTATTTTTTCTACTTTTACTTCGTGAATTGGCAATCCTGTTCTCTCTTTTAAGTCTTCAATTAGCTCTTGTTTATTCTCAGGTTTTATAAGTTCTATTTTCTCATATACAATATTTTTCTTTTCCTCAATAGTTTGAAACCACAACCTGTCTATTAAGTAAGTTATTAGTGTAATTAAACCATTGGTGAACAACACCTCGAAAATACTTACAGATTTATTTGAAAGAGCATTGATCATAGAAATTCCAATAACAATGAACAAATAAGTCATTTGCCTTATAGGAATGGCTTCTGTACGGTACCTGAGAATGCCGAAAACTGCAAATAATCCCAACGCAAACCCCATTTCCATAGGAACTTTTCTTAGAAGAAAACAAATGAAAAAAGTAAGTATATTGAACATTATGTAAGTAAATACATAATCTTTATCATCTTTTACTCTGTAATAAATGAGTCTTACAATTATGATTAGAAAAATGAAGTTTATTCCAAATTTGAATAACAACTTTGAAAAGTCTTCTAAATCAAAAAAATCAATTCCATACAATTCCATTCTTACTTATTTTATTAATGAATAATAGCTTTCTTTTAAAATTATTGTATTTCAAATTTGGATTTAAAATACAAGATCCAA
The DNA here is from genome assembly GCA_938084875.1 of uncultured Flavobacteriales bacterium. Taxonomy (GTDB): domain Bacteria; phylum Bacteroidota; class Bacteroidia; order Flavobacteriales_D; family Parvicellaceae; genus MED-G20. The sequence continues at coordinate 2,168 of CALKFX010000104.1, forward strand.
TAGTATATTTGCTGAATCTAGTCGGCCTAATTCTTTTATGCTTTAAAATTGAGAGTATTTCAGACTTTCTATTTCCTTTTTCCCTCTTCACTTCAATTATACATATATTTTCTAATTCTTTATTTGAATTATCAGAACTAAACTTCAAATTGAAATCTATTGTAACACGTTCTTTTGTTTGAAAGTTAACTAAGGTAATTCTATCAAAATTATTTTTAATTGTTATTTCAAAATCCTTTAAAGAGTAAGGTGTTTGTTCCTCCAAAAAATTAATGTTCTTTTTGTTTAAAAACTTTTCTTTAAAAGGAACTCTAATTCTAGTTTTTTTAGTGACCCCTTTATTGGATTTAAATTTAACTTCTAAAAAAGTTTTCTTAGACTCTACATAGTCTCTAAATCTAATTTTGTACCTGTTTAGCTTCCCATTTTGATGATTTTTAAAGAGTGTTTTATTATCGTTGTCAAAATATTCTGTTTGATAATTAAAAAGTCTCTTTCCATCTATTTCAAGACAGTAATATTTATCGCTAATTTTTGATAAAACTTCTAAAGTATCTTTAAGAGAAACAGTAAATTTTTCATCTACTCTTTCCATTAATGCAACTTCATCCATAGCTTCCAAACTAATAGGTTGATAATTATCTAATATGGATTGAATTTCAGACATTTAAAATTTTAATATTTTAGTTTTTCTTAAAAGTAGCTTTTCCATACTTTTTACCGTAAAGATAATCTATTACATTATTTTGAAAAACTATAATTTTTTCTCCATCAAAAGTAAGATTAGAATTGTACTCTATAAGGTTATTTAATAAACAATTGGTAATCTCATCACTAGTAGATAAAATCTCTGCAGGACCAAACTCCCCTTTTTTTTGAAAAGCACAATAACCAATTTCACAATCCAATAATTTATTTTCAATAGATTCTACAACTGATAAATCTTTTGATATTATTCCCATTGAAGAATTTTGGATCATACATTTAGAAGCCTTTAATTTACTTTCTTCTCCTGCACTTATTGCTTTGTCTTTAATATTTAAAAATTTGCTTTCTGATATTTCTAATCTTCCGCCTGAAATATCAACTCCATCATTCCCGCAATTTATAAAGTTGCAGTTTTTCATAAAACCAGTACAAAAATCTGCATCAAATGCATCTGAAAATGTATTTTCAATTTTAATATTTCCTATTTTAAATTTACATCTAAATAAATTTACAGCGTCTTCACTTTTTAGATCTTTAAAGTCACTATTATTAATAGTTACTTTTCCACCATATACAGTAAATGCACTTGGTAGGCTCTGGTGATTATATTTCAAAGTGTCGTACAATGAAAATTGATTGGAAAAATCTAGGTAGTTAATTTTAGTTGAATCCTTATTTTGAAGTATGTGAATTCCTTCTCCAGTACTATCCGAAGATGTTACTTTCACCATTTTATCAATTTCTCCGTTTATATTAAAGGCACTATAGGATAAAATACTACTAGATCTAATTAAGTCAATGGTTTCTCCTGCTTTTAAAACAACCTTAAGTCCTTTGGGAATAATAATCTTCTTGCCTAGGGTGGTGTTTTTCTTTTTAAGAAAAATCGAGTTTGAATCATTTGAATATTTAAAATAGTTTAAAAAATCTAAGGATATTTCAGAGCTTAATATTTGAGGATATTGGATTGGTAAAACAGAAACTTTCATCCCGGAAAAAATTGGTTCTAACTGAAAAGTTACTGGATTTAGAAAATAATAATTAGGATTTAAATTTTTAAAATATTTTTTGGCTAGATCTTTAAATTTTATCCAATCTAATACATTAAAATATTTATCATTGAGTTGATTTGTTTTAACAAGATTTTCTATAGAGTTTACAAATATTTTATAAATGATTTCACCTGTTTGAGTACCTACTTTTATAGAATCGTTAATTTCTATTTTAAAAATTTCACCCTCTCTCCTTGAATTGGACTCGATAAGTCTTTTTCCTATTTCTTCTTGAAATAAATAATCTTTGTTTTCAATGGAAATTAATTTAGAATAAACTCCAATAAGTTCATTTGCTTTTAAATCTTCATTAAAAGCAATTATTGATCGGGCTAATTCTAAATCTTTGCTATTGTTAAGAGCATATAATCTAAACTTTTTTTTCCTGTAGATCCTTTTACCATTTTTACAATGAAAGGAGAAATATTCTTGTGCTTTAGATACTTTTACTTTGATAGTATCGCCTTCAAAATATAAATTAATTAGTTCATTATTAGCTATTTTCGGTATTGGTTTTTCAAATGAAAAGTTGTTGATTACTTGATTTTTATTTTCTTGACAAGAATTTAAAAATAAAGCTATAAACAGAATTATGAGAATTTTATTAATCATATAATTACATAATAATTGATAATTTTTCCAAAAAAAATTTTACAAATTTAAAATTACTTTGAGATTAATTGCAAACTAGATATATCTATTTGATACAAATCAGCATCTCCCATATTATCGAAATTATAATAGCCACCTACATAAGCAGTATTTCCATCTTTTGAAATACATATTGTTTTTTCTTCCATGGTGGTGTTAATAGGGCTTCCTATGTTAATTGGTGAACTCCAATTTTCATGTCCGCCGGTACAATAGTATATATCGTAACTTCCAACACTTTGTTCTCTTCCATTTGATGTGAAGAAAAGTAAGTTTCCACTAGGGTGAATAAAAACACATTTTTCATCTCCCGAAGTATTAATTTCGTTCCCTAGATGAATTGGTTCTGAATAAGTTTTATTAGTTTTTTTAACATAATATATATCTGTTTTACCTAAACCAGTTGGTCTTTCAGAAACAAAATATATGTAAGATTCATCTTCTGTAATACTAGCAGAACTTTCGAAATAGGAGCTATTAATTTTATTACTGATTTTTTTGTCTTTATTCAAGATAGGTTTTGGTGAAGACCAACTACCAGATTTTGTGTAAGCAGCTTCGTATATATCTCCACTTCTAGTTAAATATGGAATATTTCTATAAATGATTATTGAATTATCAGCTTTGAAACTTAAAGATGCATCGTGAAAATCAGTATTTATTTTTCCCAATTTGTTGGACGGATTTAACCATTTTTTTTCAATACTATCCCATTTAGATAAGTAAATATCTGAAAAATACTGATGGTCAAAATACTGATCAACATTTCCTCCTTTGGTATCTGCTCTTCTAGAGGTAAACATTAAATATTTTCCATTATTGCTCAACGATGGTGCGAAATCAGATCCTTTTGAATTAAGGACTGGCCCCATATTTGAAATAATTATCTTACTATTTGTTTTCTTTAACTCTGACTCTGCAAAAGCCAATTGACTAATTTTTAAATCTATCGAGTAGTCTTGAATTTTTTGTTTAGATTTTATTTCAGAAACAAATTTTTCATAACTGGTTTTAGATTTTTTTAATTCTTCTAGTCTAAAGTAAATTTCTCCCATTAAATAATATAAATCTTCATCTACTTTTGGGTTGTTTTTTTCTGCAATTTCTGCATGGTATTTAGCATTTTTATAGTCATGTAATTTGTAATAACATCTCGAAATTCCAAAATGAGCTTTTGCGCTTGAGGGATTTAAAGCAATAATCTCTTTGTAATTTAAAAGTGCAGTTTTAATATTACCTTGTAAATAAAGTTGCTTTGTTTCTGTTAGTTTTATTTGAGATTTAGTTTTGTTTAAAAGACCATCTTCCTGTGATAAAACTGATTTCAGATTGAATATTACTAGAAATAATAGAACTAACTTGAAAATAATTTTTTGGTGTTTCATAAGAAATATGTTTCTAAAATTAAATAAATATAATGGTATTGTCATAATTTTACTTTACTATCCACCATATTGTTAAATTTACAGTATTAAATAACATATATGTCCAATTATTCTTTGAATGCCATAAGTCCTATTGACGGAAGATACTTTGCTAAAACAAAGGTCCTTAGTTCTTTTTTTTCTGAGTCCTCCTTGATTCGGTATAGAGTAAAAGTAGAAATTGAATACTTTATATCCTTATGTGAATTACCCCTTCCACAATTAAAAAAATTTGACAGCAACCTTTTTCAAACCTTAAGATCTTATTATCAGGTTTTTGATGATAGCGATGCTCAAAGAGTAAAAGATATTGAATCAATAACCAATCACGATGTAAAAGCTGTTGAGTATTTTATTAAGGAAAGAATGGATAAAGACGGTATTGGTGATGCTAAGGAGTTTGTCCATTTTGGACTTACTTCTCAAGACATTAATAATACGGCTATTCCAATGAGTATAAAAGATGCTTTAGAAAAGATATATCAACCAGCAATTGATAGTCTTATTAAAAATTTAGAAATTCTTTCCAATCAATGGTCCTCTATTCCAATGTTGGCTAAAACCCATGGTCAGCCAGCATCTCCCACCAAACTTGGCAAAGAACTTTATGTATTTGTGGAAAGATTAAATCAACAGTTAGAAATCCTAAAATCTATAACCCATGCTGGTAAATTTGGAGGAGCAACTGGAAATTTTAATGCCCATTATGTTGCTTATCCATCCATAGATTGGAAAAAATTCGCCAACGATTTCTTAGCAGATAAATTAAAATTGGTAAGATCTCAAACAACCACACAAATTGAACACTACGATCACTTGGCATCTTTATTTGATGTTGTTAAAAGAATAAATACGATAATATTGGATTTAAATAGAGATTTGTGGACCTATATTTCTATGGATTATTTTAAACAGAAAATTAAAAAAGGAGAAATTGGATCTTCTGCCATGCCTCATAAGGTGAATCCTATCGACTTTGAGAATTCTGAAGGAAATATTGGTATTGCCAATGCGATTTTAGAGCATTTAAGCGCCAAACTCCCAATAAGTAGACTACAAAGAGATTTAACAGACAGTACAGTTCTTAGAAATATTGGTGTCCCTTTCTCACATGGACTAATTGCAATTTTATCTACTCAAAAAGGATTGGATAAACTTCTTTTAAATAACGATGCTATTGAAAAAGATTTAGAAAATAACTGGGCTGTAGTTGCGGAAGCAATACAAACTATTTTAAGGAGAGAGGGAGTTGAAAATCCTTACGAATTATTGAAAAATCTAACAAGGAAAAATGAGAAAATCACCAAAAAATCAATAAGAAGTTTTATAGATAAATTAGATATTTCTCAAGATTTGAAAATAGAGTTGAATCAAATAACTCCTTTCAACTATACTGGTATATAATTTTAATAATTAAAGTTTCATTATTGTTACTGCTGCTATACAAGCAGTTTCAGTTCTTAGTCTATTGTTTCCAAGACTAACCATATTGTAATTATTTACTTTTGCAAGTTCTATTTCATTATATGTAAAATCTCCTTCAGGGCCTATGACTATTACTTGTGGTTCTAAAGGGTTTGAAATTTTTTTTAGTTGAATTTTTTCTTCTTTTTTGCAATGAGCTAGAAATTTTAATTTGTAAGATTTTTTTTCAATGAAGTGGTTAAATTTTTCGACAGGATGAATTGTTGGCAACCAAAACCTTTGGGATTGTTTGATAGTAGAAATTAAAACCTTTTCTAACCTTTCTGTATTCCATTTTCTTCTTTCAGAATTTTGTGAAATAAGTGGAAAAAAGTCAGTAACACCAATTTCAGAAGCTTTTTCAATAATTAATTTATTTCTATCGTTATTTTTTGTTGGACAAAATGCTAGAGATAATGGAACAGGCTTTTTAATCTCTTTAAGCTCTCGGATTTTAATTTTTATTTTTTTGGTGCTAGAGTCGATAATTTCTCCTTCTCCATACAATCCATTACCATTAATAATTGATAAATTATCTTTGTTCTTCATTCTCAAAACCTTTATGGCATGTCGAGATTCACTTTCAGTCAAAAAGCATATTCCATTTTCAATACTATCTGTTAAAAAAGTTGTCACTCGGTTATCATTTTAAGAATAATTCAATGTAAATATTTAAAATTGAAAAAAAATAATGTAATTTAGAATCAACTTTTAACAAAATTAACAATCAAAACCCATACCATGAATTTTTTTAAATATCTTTTTTCAATTACGATAGTTCTTACTTTTTTTACCATTAATGCTCAGACAAAAAAAATAGAAGGTGTTGAATTCAATGCTGTTCAAGAAATTAATGGAGAAGAAACTGTTCTAAATGGAGGGGGTTTAAGAGAAAAGTACGGATTTATGGATTTGTATGTAGGTGGACTATACATAAACAAAAAATCATCTGACGAAAATAAAATCATTATGGCTGATGAAAATATGGGAATTAGAATTGTTATTGTTTCTGGTTTAGTTACAAGAGAAAGATTTATTGAAGCTTTGGAAGAGGGTTTTGTAAATACAACTGCAGGAAAATCATCTCCATCGGATGTAGATAAGTTTAAAAAATTCTTAAATGATCCTTTTATTGAGGGAGACGAAATTGTTCTTAATTACCATAAAGGTGAAGCGGTTCATTTATACAAAAACAATAAAGAAAGAGGAACTTTTGATGGTCTAGAGTTTAAACAAGCACTTTTTGGTATTTGGCTTGGTGGAAACCCTGCTGATGATAGTCTTAAAGAAGAAATGTTAGGACTTTAATTTGTTATTTCACTGCTTTTAAACTCAAGTCCATGTTGTTGACAGAGTGAGTCAAAGCTCCAACAGAAATATAGTCAACACCACACATTGCATAGTTTTTTACTGTATCTAAATTTATACCACCGGAGGCTTCTGTTTCATATAGACCGTTGATTAATTTAACTCCGGTTTTTAAATCTTTATAGTTAAAATTATCCATCATTATTCTATGTACATTTCCACAGTCTAAAACTTGCCTAACTTCCTCTAAATTTCTAGTTTCAATTTCAATTTTTATATCCAATTTTTTTTCTTTTAAATAGTTATTGGTTTTTTCAATTGCTTGTTGGATTCCACCTGCAAAATCTATGTGGTTATCTTTTAACATAACCATATCGTAAAGTCCAAACCTATGGTTGTAACCACCTCCTATTTTAACAGCTTCTTTTTCTAGAAACCTATTTAAAGGGGAAGTTTTTCTTGTGTCTAAAATTTTACAATTCAAACCCTTTAGTTTTTCAACATATTTATTAGTCAAAGTTGAAATGGCACTCATTCTTTGCATTACATTTAAAACCAATCTTTCAATAGTTAATATAGAGCCAGATTTCCCACTAACAATAAAAGCAACATCTCCAATAGATACTTTTTTTCCATCTTTTAAAATACTTTTGAAATCAATAGTTGGATCGTAGCAATAAAATATTTCTTTAGCTAAATTAATTCCAGAAATAATTCCATTTTCTTTTACTAGCAGTTTTGCTGAACCTTTACTGCTTTTTGGTATACAAGAAAGGGTAGAGTGGTCTCCTTGTTTAACGTCTTCTTGAATTGCTAATTTTACAAATTGATTTATTTCCATAATTTATAGTTTAGAAATATTTTTAAAATATTGAGTCATATTTTTTTTAAAATTTTCAGGCCTATTAAGACAAAATTTTTCAAGAACCCTTAATCCCTTTTCATATTTTTTTGTTCCCTTTTCATATCCCCATCTATTGTAGTGTTCTTCAACCATTGGCGAAAATATTTTTTTAAACTCTATAAAATTGGCCATTAAATTTTCTGATGAAA
>CALKFX010000105.1 GCA_938084875.1 uncultured Flavobacteriales bacterium
GGGTTCCAGTAAGGAGCACCAAGACCTGATAAAGCAGGAATAAAAGTAACTCCTCCATTGTCTTTTACTGTAGATGCTAAAGCCTCAATTTCAGAAGCATTGGAAATTATTTCAAGTTGATCTCTTAGCCATTGAACAAGAGACCCTGCTGTGAAAATACTTCCCTCAATAGCATAAATAGTTTTATTATTTAATTGATATGCAATTGTGGATAGGAGCCTATTTTTTGAATTTACAATTTTCTCTCCAGTATTCATCATGCAAAAACATCCTGTTCCATATGTGTTTTTAACGTCACCCTCTTCAAGGCACATTTGTCCAAATAAAGAGGCTTGTTGGTCACCAGCTATTCCAGTAATAGGAATTTCTGCCCCAAGAATATTTTTTTCAGTGTAGCCAACATGTTCAGAACAAGAAACAACTTTTGGTAAAATATTATTTGGAATTCCAATTATATCAATTAATTCTGAATCCCATTTTAATTCTTTTATATTAAAAATAAGTGTTCTACTCGCATTGGTAACATCTGTAACATGTTTTTTTCCATTAGTTAATTTCCATATTAGCCAAGAATCAATTGTTCCAAAAGCTATTTCGTTATTCTCAGCAAGTTTATATAATGAGGGATTGTTGTCAAAAATCCATTTAATTTTAGTTCCTGAAAAATAGGGATCTAACAATAGACCAGTTTTACTTTGAAATAAAGATTCTAGATTTTGTTTTTTTAGATCGTTACAAATTTCTGCTGTTCTTCTATCTTGCCATACAATGGCATTGTAGACTGGCTCTCCGGTATTTTTATTCCAAATTACAGTTGTCTCTCTTTGGTTAGTGATCCCAATAGAATGTATCTTTTCGGGACTGATTTTAGTTTTTTTAAAAACTTCTTTGATTGCTTTTAGTTGTGTTTCCCAAATGTCAATCGGATTGTGCTCTACCCAGCCTTCCTTTGGAAATATTTGAGGAAATTCAAATTGAGAAATACCTTGAATATTTCCTTTTTTATCAATTATCAAAGCTCTTGAACTACTTGTACCTGCATCTATAGAAAGTATGTATTTTTCCATTTTATTATTATTTAGAATATGCTTTATTTGATAAAAGTTGTGTTTTTCTTACAAATGAATTTAGTATAAATTACAAAGATTTTTGGATTCGATGTTAATTTATTACTAAATAGATTATATCTTTAACTTTTAATGAAATCTACTGAGATTCTAAATAGCCTGCAAGTATCTCTAACCATCAACAGGCTTTGTTCTCAACTCATAGAGAACCACCACGATTTTTCTGAGTCTGTTTTAATTGGATTACAACCAAATGGTATTTTCTTCTCCAACAGATTAAAAAACTGTTTAGAAGACTCTATTCATAAAAAAGTCCTAACAGGCTCTTTAGATATTACCTTTTTCAGAGACGACTTTGGAAGGAAAGAAAAACCATTAATTCCTAGTGTTACTAATATTGATTTTTCCATAGAAAATAAAAAAGTAATATTAATAGACGATGTTTTTTTTACTGGAAGAACCGTAAGATCTGCTTTAGATGCAGTTATGACTTTCGGAAGACCCAAATCGGTAGAGTTTTTAACTTTAATTGAAAGAAGATTTGTTCAAAATCTTCCTATTAGAGCAGATTATATAGGAAAATCCATTGACACTATTAAAGAAGAAAAAGTAACTGTCCTTTGGGAGGAAGAACATGGGAAAGACCAAATATTATTGTATTCACCAATTTAAATATGAAAGAATTAAGTATATCACATTTACTGGGAATTAAAGACTTAACCAAGTCTGATATTGATCTTATATTTAAAACTGCAGATAGTTTTAAAGAAGTAATAAATAGACCAATTAAAAAGGTGCCAACATTAAGAGATATCACTATTGCTAATTTGTTTTTTGAAAATAGCACAAGAACAAAGCTGTCTTTTGAACTAGCTGAAAAACGACTTTCTGCAGATATTGTAAATTTTACTGCCGGTAATTCCAGTTTAAAAAAAGGGGAAACATTAGTAGATACAGCGAATAATATTTTATCAATGAAAGTCGATATACTGGTAATGAGGCATCCTCATTCTGGTGCTGCAAAGTTTTTAGCAGAAAAGACAAATACTGTTATTATCAACGCTGGTGACGGTACTCATGAACATCCAACCCAGGCTTTATTAGATTGCTACTCTATTAAAGAAAAACTCGGTGAGGTAGAAGGTAAGAAAGTAGTTTTAATTGGAGATATTAAACATTCTAGAGTTGCTTTATCCAATATTTTTGCCCTGAAAAAGTTAGGAGCTCAAGTAATGGTTTGTGGTCCAACAACTTTAATACCTAAGTATATCAAGGATTTAGGTGTTGAAGTGTCTCATGATATGGGAAAGGCCTTAAAGTGGTGTGATGTTGCAAACGTATTAAGAATCCAACTTGAAAGACAAGACATACAGTACTTTCCATCGATAAGAGAGTATGCTCAGCAGTTTCAACTTAATAAAGAGATCTTACAAAATATTAAAAAGCCAATAACTATTCTTCACCCTGGTCCGATTAATAGAGGTGTCGAAATAACATCTGAAATAGCAGATTCTGACAACTCTATAATATTAAATCAAGTAGAAAATGGAGTCGCTGTAAGAATGGCTGTTATATATCTTCTAGCTGGTTCAATAAATCGTAGCTAGAATTGAAGAATTATGTTATTTTTGTTTAAAATCACTGAAAATTGAACTTTAAAATAGAAGACAAAGGAAATATTACTATTGTGAGATGTGTTTCTGAAAAGTTAGATTCATTGATAGCTCCTGAGCTTAAAACTTTATTTCTTCATCACAGTAATAACGGTTGTATAAACTTTATAATAGACTTGTCCCAAGCTAAATATTGTGATTCCAGTGGTCTTAGTGCTTTGTTAGTTGGAAACAGAATAGTAAAAGAAAAAGAAGGTTCCTTAAATATTTTTGGTTTAAATCCTATGGTTGAAAAAATTATTTCCATATCCCAGCTAGATACTGTGTTCAATATAACAGATAATGAAGAAACTGCTTTAAAAAACATATTATGAAAAAATTACTATTTATTACTTTTTCTCTTTTCTCTTTTACATTTACTTACTCACAGTGTGTTCCAGATCCTACTTATGCTGATTCTACTTTTGGTGTTTGGCCAACACCACAAACTAATTTTCCATCAGGAGATGTAGGTGTATATTACGACGAAGTTGTTTATTTTAAGGTCCCTAGAGATGCTGGAAATGTAGATTCTAGTTTTGCTGGCCAACTTATTGACTCAATTATTCTTTCATCTGTAACAAATTTGCCTCCTGGTTTAACCTATCAATGTGACATTCCTTCTTGCACTTGGAATTATGATTCTGTGGGTTGTGCTAATATTAGTGGAACTCCGACTACCAATGGTTCTTATCAGATATCCTTAGATGCAACAGTTTGGACTGAAATCTTTCTTACTCCATTTCCTGTTCCATACAGTTTTAATGGTTATTCCATCAATATAGGTCCTACTTCAGATAATACATTAGGTTCTAGTTTTTCTAATTTAACGTTGGAGAATCCTGTTCCTAATCCATCAAATAATTCTACAAATATTGGATACAGATCTACAAACTCAGAGAATGTTTCTTTTGAAATAACCAATTTATTGGGTGAGATATTATTACAAGAAAATTTAGTTTCAAATATTGGATTAAATAATATTTCTGTAAATACTTCCATCTTTCCTAATGGAATTTATCTTTATTCTATTAGTAACGGTCAAGTTAGATCTACTAAAAGGTTAATAGTTCATCACTAGAAGTTTCTAACTTAGTTAAATGAAGTTTGAAATAACTATTCTCGGGTGTGGAGGTGCAATTCCAACCTTAGAGAGAAATCCAACTTCTCAGTATTTAAATATACAAGACCGACATTTTCTTATCGATTGTGGGGAGGGTTTTCAAATCCAATTAAGAAAATACAACTGTAAATTTTCTAAAATTGACCATATTTTTATAAGTCACCTTCATGGAGATCATTTTTTAGGATTATTTGGTTATTTATCTACTTTGAGTCTACTTGGGAGAACAACCCCAATTAATATATATGCACCTAAAGATCTGTTAAATTTAATTAAAGCCCACAATGAAATTTCTGGAAAAAACTACAATTTTGATTTGAATTTTAATGCGCTTAATTTTAAAAAATCCACTAAGATATATGAAGACAAAATATTAGAAATTTTTTCTTTTCCAGTTAATCATTCTGTACCATGCTGTGGTTTTTTATTTAAAGAAAAAAAGTCTCCAAGAAATATAATAAAAGCAAAAATTAAAGATTTAGGTTTGGGAATTGGTGATATCAAAAAATTAAAAAATAGAGAAAACTGTATTGTAGATGGTAAGTCTATTGAATACAAAGACGTTACCGTATCAGGATATAAAGCTAGATCTTACGCTTATTGTGCAGATACTAAATACGATGAAAAAATAATTCCATTTATAAAAGGTGTTGATGTTTTATATCATGAATCTACATTCTTAGAAGAATTAAAAAATAAAGCATCTAAAACCAAGCATTCTACAGCCAATCAAGCTGCTAAAATTGCTTTAAGTGCCAATTCTAAAATGTTAATCTTAGGACATTTTTCTGCTAGGTATGATAATGTTGAAAAATTCGTTCAAGAAGCCTCTATTGTATTTAAAAATACAGTTGCAGCCTATGATGGATATAAATATCAAATCCAAAATTTAAATTATTGAATAATCTACATTTTAAGCAAACTGCTGATGGTTCTTCTACACTTTATAATTCATTGGTAGACGAACATTATCATTCTATTCATGGGGCTTTAAATGAGTCTATTCATGTATTTATTAATAAAGGCTTTCTTGACTTTGTTGACTTGTTTAAGCCTGTTAAAAACCTAAATATTTTAGAAATAGGGTTTGGAACTGGTCTAAATTGTATTTTAACATTTATAGAAAGCCTAAAATTAAACATCTTTTTAAATTATACTTCTTTAGAACCATATCCTTTAGAAATGAAAATAATTGACAATCTTAATTTTAATCTAGACTCTAAACAATTAGATGTTTTTAAATTGATTCATCAATCTTTTTGGGGAAAGGCTGT
>CALKFX010000106.1 GCA_938084875.1 uncultured Flavobacteriales bacterium
CTTGAAGCATTAAAAGTTGCTCAGGAAGCAAATTCTGAAATAGCTTGTATAACTCATGGCGGAAAACTTGCTGAAATTGCCAAAGAAAACGATTATAACCTTTTAATTTTACCAAAAGCGTTTTCTCCTAGAGCAATGCTTACTTATTCTGTTATTCAGCAACTATTTCTTTTCAATCATTATGGATTTATCAACAACGATTATGTAGAGCAGACCAAAGAAGCAGTTGCTCTTCTCGATAAAGAGGTTGAGGAAATAATTTCTACTGCAAAGCAAACCGCCAAAGCGTTGCAAAATAAAACATTTGTTACTTATTCCGAATCCTCCATGGAGGGAGTAATAGTAAGATTCAAACAGCAGATTAACGAAAATTCTAAAGCATTGGGCTGGGCACATGTTTTCCCAGAAATGAATCACAACGAACTTGTTGGCTGGGCTGGAGGAAAAGAAGAATATGCAGTAATAATTTTCAGATGTTCTTACGAGCATCCACGTTCTTCGGTTAGGATTGATATATGCAAAGACATCTTTAAAAAACATACTTCTACTGTTTTAGAATTTAATGCAAAAGGAGATTCTTTCCTTGTACAAACTTTTTACCATATTTTATTAGGAGATTGGATATCTGTTTACTTAGCAGAACTTTACAAAGTTGACGATGTTGAAGTAGAAGTAATTAACTTTTTAAAGGCCGAATTAGCCAAGATATGAACCAACCTGAGGTTGAATTAGAGGATTTAGGGCTAATAGACTATAAGCAGTGTTGGGATTATCAGACTAAGTTATTTGATTCTACTGTACAGCTGAAAATAAAAAATAGAAAGTTTCCTGATAATTCTGTTTCTACTAAAAACCATTTAATTTTTTGTGAGCACCCCCATGTATATACTTTGGGCAAAAGTGGTGACTTGAAAAATCTTTTGATTGATGGTCAGAAAAGAAGAGAAAAGAATATTTCCTTTTATAAAATCAATCGAGGAGGAGATATTACTTATCATGGTCCAGGACAATTGGTAGTTTATCCAATTTTAGACTTAGATTATTTTTTTTCCGACATTCATAAATATTTAAGACTTTTGGAAGAATCTGTAATATTAACACTCGCGGATTATGGAGTTGCTGGACAGAGATTAGACGGGTTTACGGGAGTTTGGGTAGATGCTGAAAAAAAAACTCCGAGAAAAATTTGTGCAATTGGAGTTAAATGTAGTCGTTGGGTCACCATGCATGGCATAGGATTTAATATAAATTCTAACCTAGATTATTTTAAGCATATAGTTCCTTGTGGAATTGAGGATAAATCTGTAACCTCTTTGCAAAAAGAAACCAATCAAAAAATTGATATGGAAGAGTTAAAGCTTCGATTCAAAAAAAATTTCAAGATTTTATTTGGTATTAATTGGGCAGACAAGAAGTAACTTATGCTTAAAAACATCAACTACAGTAAGATTCTTTTTTTTGATATTGAAACAGTTCCTCAAACTTTTGAATACAGTGAGCTAGACGAAAGAGGGCAAGGACTTTGGGATAGAAAAACAAGATTTATTCAAGAAAGAGAGAACTTAAATGCCGAAGAAGTGTACGAAAAAGCAGGAATTTATGCTGAATTTGGAAAAGTAGTTTGTATATCTCTAGGATTTGTTTTGCAAAAAGAGGGAGAAACGCAGATCCGTATTAAAAGCATAGCAAACGAAGACGAAATAGTTCTTCTTCAGGAATTTTTAGATCTTTTAAATAGCTATTACAACAGTCCAGATTTCTTATTTTGTGCACATAACGGGAAAGAGTTTGACATCCCTTTTTTATGCAGAAGGATTTTAATTAATAATTTAAAAATTCCTTATATGCTAAATGTTTCTGGTAAAAAACCTTGGGAAATAAAACATTTGGACACTATGGAGCTATGGAAATTTGGAGATTTTAAAAACTACACTTCTTTAGATTTACTAACTTATGTATTTAAAATACCAACCCCAAAAGACGATATGGATGGTAGTCAAGTAGCAAAAGTCTTTTATCAGGACAAAGATTTAGATAGAATTATTCAATATTGTGAAAAAGATGTAGTTGCCACAATTCAGTTATTTAGAAAATACCAAGGAGATCCATTAATTGATGAAGAATTTATACAGATTGCTTGATTATTTTAATTTGTAAGGGATTATTATAAATCAGTTTTATAACTTTAACTATATATGAAAAAAATATTCCAATTCTTATCATTGGTGCTAGTAATTTCTTTTTATGAAAATACTAATCTAATTGCCCAGTCTCAAGACTTTTCTTGTGGTCACCATATAATATTATCCAAATTATTAAAAGATTCGACTTTTAAGAGTTTATACGAACAAGAACAAAGAATCAGTACCAATACTCAATATTCATCTGGGAATCAAAATAAGGGTGTTTTGTATAAAATTCCAGTTGTTTTTCATATAGTTCACAATAATGGAGTGGAGAAAATTGACAGATCACAAGTTTTAGATGCCCTTGCAGTTCTTAATAGAGATTTAAGAGCTCTGAGAGCGGATACAGCCACTGTTGACTCATTGTTTAAACCACTAATTGCAGATATTGAAGTAGAATTTGTTTTAGCAACTAAGGCTCCTGATGGAGCTTGTTTTAGTGGAGTTACAACGACACAAACTCCTTATTCCTACAACAATGGGGATATTAATGGCTCTGACCAGGTAGATGCTGTTATGATGTATAACGATGTATTTCAGGGGAATTGGCCTGGAAATGAGTATTTAAATGTTTTTGTTTGTGGTTCAGTAGGAACAGGTATTGCAGGTTATACTTATTATCCTTCCTCATTTTTTGGAAATACAATGAATAATGGAATATGGTTAAGACACGATTATTGTGGAAGTATTGGAACTGGGAATCCATCAGGAAGTAAAACATTTGTCCATGAAGTTGGACATTGGTTAAATCTCCCACACACATGGGGAAGTACCAATGAACCAGGGTTGGCTTCCAATTGTAGTTCTGATGACGGAGTATCAGACACACCAAATACCATCGGGTCTCAGTGGTGTAATTACAATGAAACAACTTGTGGGTCAGTTGCTAATATTGAGAACCATATGGAATACAGTCCATGCAGAAAGATGTTTACTTTAGGTCAAAAAGCACGAATGAGAGCAGCTGTTACATCAAGTCTTGGGGGAAGATCGAATTTAATTACTGCAGCAAATCATTTAGCAACCGGCATAGATACAACAGCCCCTTTTTGCAAAGCTGATTTTTTCGCTAACAGATACATTACTTGCTCCGGAGATAGTTTGTATTTTCAAGATTATTCTTACCACAATCCAATTTCTTGGAGTTGGGATTTCTCTGGCGCAATTCCAGCAGTTTCAAATTTAGAAAATCTATATACTACTTATCCATCCCCTGGTGTATTCGATGTTTCTTTAACATCATCTGGGGACAGCATAAATTTCTTAACCGAACTTAAAAACGATGCAGTCATTGTAATGGATTACAATGGAGAGCAATTGCCTTTCTATGAGGGATTTGAAAATATTAATTTTAGTTCTCCAGAATGGATTTCTAATATTGGAAACTGGTCTGTTACAGATGAGGTTTCTTACAATGGATCTTATTGTTTAAAAGTTCAAAATAGTGGAGCTGCAGAGGGAACTAAACATGTTTTGGAAAGTAAAACCTTTGATTTATCAGATTCTACCAAAGCGTATTTCAATTTTAAATATGCCTTTGCTAGAAAAAATTCTACCAACAATGATTATTTAAAAGTTCTGGCATCAAACGATTGTGGTAAAACC
>CALKFX010000107.1 GCA_938084875.1 uncultured Flavobacteriales bacterium
ATGGTTTTTAAAATCATTAAAAGATTAACTGAGTTGTCTGGAATTAAAAAAAATGTTTCGCCACACACCCTTAGACATTCATTTGCAACACATTTAGTGGAGGGAGGAGCAGATTTAAGAGCTGTTCAAGAAATGCTGGGACATCAATCCATTACCACAACAGAAATATATACACACCTAGATAAGAACTATCTAAAACAAAGCATATTAGATCACCATCCTTTAGAAAAAACTAAAATGGATTGGTAGCCCATACGTTTAGCTCCGGGATAAAACCTCTTTTATCCATATTTATTGCAGAAATTATTGCGTGAGAAATCTCCTTAGAACTTAATTTATTTTCTTGCTCTTCTCTTTCTACTCTTTGTTTGTTGTTAAAAGCTGTAGGAACTTCACTAGGATTTACTAAAACTACTCTAATATTATCTCTTCTTAGCTCGTGTCTCCAACATTCTGTTAATCCCCTTAATGCAAATTTTGACGCGCAATAAACTGATCCTGATGGAAATCCGCTTGTTGCTGCACTTGATCCAATATTTATAATCATACCATATTGCTGGGTTTTAAAAAACTTGACTACTTCTTGGGTTAACATTGTTAGGCCAAAAACATTAGTTGCAAAAATACTTTCGAAATGATTTACTTTTATATCTTCTAATTTTGCAAATTCACCAATACCAGCATTATTTACTAAAACATCTATTCCTCCCATAGAATGAAAAGCATCTAAAGTTTTAACTGCAATACTATTGTACTTGCTAACATCAAGATGTATAGGAATTGCATTAATTTCACTAGCAACATTTTCTAATTTAGCTTTATCTCTCCCTGTAATAGACACAATAGCACCTTTTCCAACTAAATCAATTGCAGTAGCTTTTCCAATACCAGAGCTTCCTCCGGTTATAAGTACTTTTTTTCCAGATAAATTATTCATAATTTAATTTACCTAAATATAAGAAATAAGAAATTTACTTTGTGTTAATAAATCTTAATATTATTATAAAAGAGATAATATTTTATCTGAATCTGGTTTTGTAGAACTTCTAAATCTTTTAATTAATTGACCATTTTCGTCGATTAAATATTTCTCAAAATTCCACATAATATCTCCAACAAATGATTGATTTTCCTGATTATTAAGCCATTTGAATAACGGATCAATGTCTTTTCCTTTTACGCTTACTTTATTGGCCATTAAAAAAGAAATCCTATAATTTTTAGAACAGAAGGTCTTGATATCTATGTTAGAGCCAGGCTCCTGACCACCAAAATTATTTGCTGGAAAACCAATAATTACTAAATCGTTTCCATATTTACTATGTAAATTTTGTAATGCTTCGTATTGGGAAGTAAAGCCACATTCACTAGCTGTATTTACAAAAAGCATTTTTTTACCCTTGAAATCAGATAATGCTTGGGTGGAGCCATCAATGGTTTTAATTTCAAATTCGTGAACAGATTTTTGTGAAGTCATAGTTAGAAAGTTAAATATTGTAAAAATAAATACTAAGAATCTCATTTTTTTGTTTAATTATTTGGATTAAATATTAAACAAATATATGATTTATATCGATAAATTTGCAAATTATTATGATAAATAATCTTAAATTCGAACAATATTTTACTTGTTAATTTAAATGAATTCTAAAACTGCTTCCTTTTACACACTTGGTTGTAAACTTAATTTTTCAGAAACCAGTACAATATCTAGAGATTTAGAGGAAGAAGGATATGCAAAAATTGATTTCGAATTAGGTGCTGATATTTATGTAATAAATACTTGCTCAGTTACAGATCAAGCAGATAAAAAGTGTAGAAATACCGTAAGAAGGGCACTTAAATACAATCCAAATGCATTTATTGTTGTTATAGGCTGTTATGCCCAGTTAAAACCAGAAGAAATATCTAGAATTGAAGGAGTAGATTTAGTTTTAGGAGCTCAAGAAAAGTTTAATATTGGTAACTATTTAAAAGATAGTAAAAAGAAAAAAAAGCCAATAATACTAAATCAGCCTATCAAAAATGTCAAATCATTTTACCCTGGTTACAGTGTAGGTGACAGAACCAGGTCATTTTTTAAAGTTCAAGATGGTTGTAATTATTTTTGTTCATTTTGCACCATACCATTGGCTAGGGGAAAAAGCAGAAGCGGTACAATTTCTCAAACTATAGAAAAAGCCACGGAAATAGGTAATTCTAAAGTAAAAGAAGTTGTCTTAACAGGTATTAATCTAGGAGATTTTGGATATGGAACCAAGGAGAATTTTTATCAATTAATAAATAAATTAGAAAAATTAAATAGCATTTCTAGATTTAGAATATCTTCTATTGAACCCGATTTACTTAGCGAAGAAATTATTGAATTTGTTAACAGTTCTAACAAATTTGTTCCCCATTTTCATATTCCTCTTCAAAGTGGATCTAATTTACTTCTTAAAAAAATGAGAAGAAGATATAATACAGACCTATATTCCTCTAGAATAAAATTAATAAAGGAATTAATGCCCCATGCATGTATAGGTGTTGACGTAATTGTAGGTTTTCCTGGTGAGACTGAAGAAGAGTTCAATAAAACTATTGATTATATAAAATCACTTCCTATTTCTTATTTACATGTATTTACCTATTCAGAAAGAGCGAATACCAATGCTCCTAAAATGAATGAGATTGTTCCTATGGAATTAAGAAGAAAAAGAAGTAAACAACTTAGGATATTGAGTTTGAAACTTAAGCTGAAATTTTACAATGAAAATATAGGCTATGTGGGTAAAGTATTGTTTGAATCCAAAGAAGACAATTTTCTAATAGGATTTTCAGAAAACTACCTCAAGGTTAAAATACCATTTAAACCCAAGATGATTAATACCATTCAAAAAATTAGAATAGAAAAAATAAGCTCTGATATTGAAGCTTACGGAAGTATTGTAAAAGAATTAGAATTAGTTAAATAAATAAATTAAATGAAAAAACACAAATTACTGAATATCAATATTTTAATTAAAATATTGATATTATTTTTTCTTGTATTTCCATTGACTTTTACAGCTCAAAACATGACCATTTTTGGAAATGTAATAGATACCCTAAATAATTCTTCAAAGAAAGATGCAGTTGTGATGCTAGTAAGACTATCTGACTCTACCATGATTGATTTTAAAAGAACAGATGAAAATGGCGGATTTTATTTTAACAACCCTATAGATACGGTTGAAATTATAATTTCTCATCATAAAAATGACGATAAAATAATCTTCTTTTTTCCATCTAAAGACAGATTATCTTTAGATCTCAGCAATACCATTCTTCCAGAAAAAAGTGAAATGATGAACGAGGTGACTATTTATGCTTTTAAAGACCCTGTTTTCTTTAGAGGGGATACTTTGGTATTCTTAGCAGATTCGTTTAAAACAAAAGAAAATGCTGTAGTTGAAGATTTACTAAAAAAGCTACCTGGTGTGGAAGTAGATAAAAATGGATCTATTAGCTCACAAGGAAGAGAAGTAAATAAAGTATTGGTAGATGGAGATGAGTTTTTTGGAAGCGACCCTACTATAGCAACTAAAAATCTAGGTGCAAAAAGTATTGAAACTGTCGAAATTTATGAGGAAGAGAATACAGATTCTGACGAAACCGCAGATGAAACCATCCAAGTAATGGATTTAAGATTAAAAGAAGATGCTAAAAAAGGATATTTTGGAAGAGCTTCTGGTGGAATAGATTTTAGCAACTTCTATGAGGGAGAATTCTTATTTAATAAGTTTAATAAAGATTTTAAGCTTTCTGTTTTTTCTTTAGCATCCAATACTCCAAGGGCAAATTTTGGATATGGAGACATCAAGAAATATGGACTTAGTACGGATAATGGAAATTTTTTTAGTGACGACAACCGAGGTGGATGGTGGGGAGGATCTAATGGGTATAATAACAATGGAATTCCTCAAACTCTTAAATCTGGTGTGTTTTTTTCTGATAAAATTGGAGAAAAAGTAAAAATCGGTTTCAACTATACTTATAATCAATCTTCATTAGAGGCAAGGTCGGATAGAAATTTACAATACCAACTAAGAGATACTACTTTTTATGTGGAAGAAAGAAATTCTTCTAACCAAGAGAATGTAGACCAACTTATTAATGCAAGAATTGAGATAAAACTAGATAGCGCCACAACACTTGAAATTTTACCTAGCTACAGTACTTCAAAAAATAGCAACATAGATACTTTAAAAAATGCATTTATATCAGAGGATAATATCCTAAACTCTAATTCAATTGTTAAACAAGATCACGAATCTGAAAGTTATAATTTTCAAACTGAGCTTAGGCTAAAAAGAGAATTCAAGAAAAAAGATAAATTACTAAAGTATGCTTTTGTTTACAGTCAGTCGGAGAATGATGAAAACCAATTTAACGTAACAGAAAATGAATATATTTTTAATGCTTCCTCTAACGATACTATTGATCAAAATCAACAATTTTTATCAAGATCTGAAAACTATAAATCCCAATTTCTTTTTAGAGAGCCAATTAGTAAAAAATGGAGCATTGACCTAGAGCATTTGTATAAAGTAAATCTTGGTAATCAGGACAGAAATACTTATAATAAAGATTTTATCACAGAAGATTACAATATTCTAGATAACCAATTTTCAAATTATTTTGACAATTTCAAGTTGACCAATAGAGCTGGAATATACAGTGTCTATCGATATAAAAAAGACCGATTAAAAATAGGTGGATACGTGAGAAATGTACAGTTAAGAAGCTTTGACATCAATAACAACCCACTTACCGATTCATTAAATTTTTGGGACCTTCTTCCTCAAGTTAATTACAGACATAAATTTAACAATTCTCAAAGAATAAGATTTAACTATAAGACAAATTCAAAA
>CALKFX010000108.1 GCA_938084875.1 uncultured Flavobacteriales bacterium
GATAGGTCATCAGGTTCAAATAATCACTTTTCTTTTTAGGTAAGAATTTACCTAATGATTGGACTATATGTTATTTTTTTAGGTTGGTTTTTTCCATAAGCAACTCCAACATCTCTGACTGCTTTAATCATAGCAGCTTTATTATCTAATTTTCTGTTCTTGATTGCTTGACTATCTTTATATTTTTCATAATTTAAGTCCCACTCTCGTTGTTCTCTCTCATCTAATAAACTAGATATTTCTTGAGCTATTTGACGACTTTCTTCATAACATGGTGAACTAGCATTAATTTTTGAGAGTGCATTTGCTGCAGAAGAAGAATTTCTATTTGCCCAATGTCCTCTTGCCTCTCCTAAATATTTAGAACAAAGACCAATATTAATTTCTTTTAACAGTGTTGTTACATCACTGTAACAATCCATATCTTGAGTGAAAAAATTCAAAATTTGAGAGGCTCCAGAAAAATCTCCATTGGCAATTAAAGCTCTGGCCTCCGCAATTTTTGATTGACATTCAAATTCAAACTTTCTCTTGGTAATTTCTACCGCTAAATCCATAGATTTATCATAACACTCTTTAGTTACCTCAGGTACCTGATTTAGTAAAAAAACAGCTTCATCAAACTTCCTAGAATCAGCCAAAACAGAAGCTTCTTTTAAAATAAAATCACACTTAGAATTGTAGTATTCAATTATCTTCTCTTTTCCTTCCTTTATAACTTGTTTAATTAATTTGTGCCTTGGATTAATTTTTCTGATAGCAGAAATAAAAGCTTTGTCTTCTGAATTACCAATTCCTTTAAATTCGACAAATTCTGAACTAAATGCTTTCCCGTCTATTCCATCACCAACTGCTATAGTAGTTTCTATGGTAACTAAATATTTAGGTGGTGCAGTAGCAGTAATATCTTTGGTTAAAATATTAATATCTCCAGAAATAATAAATCTATTATTCCCTGAAGCTCCACCTCCACCCATACCATTTCTACTTGCAATTTGCCCTAGTTTAGTAACAAATAATTTTCGAGCACTTGGTGCGTTTTCAAGAATATTATCTGGAACAAATGTATTTAACACTATTCTTGCTTCATCATCACTCTTTCCTAAGTCATTTTGCGATTGAATGGAAAGTGATAGTGATAATAAAAAAACTATTATTAAACTTTTTCTCATCATATTTATTTTTCTCCTATTGTTATTCTTGCTTTACCTAATCCTAAAGTGGTTACCTTAGAGGGATACCCAAATTGCTTTTTTATAAAACTAGAGATTTTCTTTGCAAACTTCGTGGCATCCATGGGTTCAATTACTGGATCTCCTCCACCAAATAAATCCTCAACTTCTTCATTCATTTCTATTCTTAATTGCGTAATTCCAATTTTATTTTCACCAGGATTAAAAGAGAAATTTCTGTCTTTAGCGATTGAACCTACGAAACCTCTAATTAATGAAGAAAACTCCATTTCTCTCCCTTTAAACTCAACATCGTCATTGAAATAATACTCAAAACTATCAAATCTTCTAAAGTCTAAAGCAATTTCCCTACCATTTTCAGTTATATTTTTGAAATGATCTTGATGCCTGGATAAGAAACCATCCATTTTATCTGTTACTGCTTGTCTAAGCAATGCACCTACAGAAGCACTCATAGACTTTGGGCCATCATCATTGGCAACACCAATAGATTTATTGGTGTAGGAATCTAAAGCGTCTATTCCGTATGATACCCATGTTTGAATACCATTAGTCTCAACAGACCAAGTTACTTTCCATGTAATATCAGCTTTTGCTACATTTAATAATTCATCTAAGATACTGGTCTCTTGAGCTCCACCATCTCTACCTTCAACTGCATTATCCATGGCATCTCCTTGACTTATACTTTTCATAGTTTCAGCTAACCTCACTGTAGGGTACCCTCTTTCAGATACCATCTTGTCTAAAGTACTAATGACTATGTTTAAGTTTTTATCTAACAGGGCCGAAGCATAATCTGGTACTAAAGTTTTCACACCTTGATTGTCTACAAACTTAGCATATCCATTATCTGTCAACCAACCATCACTTGGAAAAATCATAATCGTAGGCTTCATTCCACTGCCTCCACCTAATGCAGCACCCATCGGTTCTATAATTTTATCATACTCTAATTTTTTTCTTAACTCGTCTACATTTACAGAAATGATGAAGGTTACTTTATTCATTTTTCTTTTTAACTTTTCTGAAGATTCAGCAGTACCAGAGGGCGAAGTTGCATACTTATTGTACTGTCTCGTATTGTAAAAGAAATCTTCAAAGTATTCAAAATTATCATTGTAGACCCCATTTTTAATTAATGGTTCTTTGGCAGTACATCCCAAATTATTTCCGGCAACTCCCTTAAACAAAACAGCATGTATGGCATTTTTTTTAGCTTGATTGAGTGCCAATCGAAGATCACCAACATAAGAGGTAACTTGAATTAAGTAAGAACTTCCTGTTCCTCCAGACTCGCTACATATAGATTCATATTGCCAGTTTCTTGTTCTTTCCTCTGTTACTCTTCTATTACTATTTGTTTGAGAAAATAGAGAATTAATCGGAATTAATAATAATACTATTATATAGATTTTTAAAAATTTCATAAATTATTATTTAACGAGTCTTACAAAGTGAATTCCAGGCACATATTTCTTATTCCCTTTTTTAAAGTAGGTTAATCCAGGTTCAATATCTTCTCCAGTCCAAGTATTATCCCAAACTCTTTTTTTATCAACTTTCATGGTACCTATTCTTTTATATTTCCCGTTTTTTGTCTCTAATACTTCAAAGGTTTCTCCACCCTCTATACCTTCTTTTTTACCAGCGGCTAGGGAGAAATTTTCTCGTAAAGGGAAAATTGGTTTAAAAACATCATTTTTCTTTTGTAATTTAACTAGAACCTTATCCATGTTTCTTATGGTAGACAAGTCAAAAACATCTTGTTCAGTTCTTCCCTTATCTTCTTTTTTTAATGAAAAAGTTACAAGTGATGTTGCTTTTTCTTGACTTATAAATTCCAATTCAAAATTAGCTGCAGCAAATTTTTCTAAGTCAATTTTTTTCTTCTCTTGATCAATTGTAGTTAAAAATAAATCAAATTCCTCTTGCCCCCATTTTAATCTATAAAGCCAGGCTGTAGTCCAAACAGAATATCCTTCAGAAGTTTTTTCATATATTTTATCAGCAGCTAATCGACCTTTAGACTGTAACATTGAAGGTAACTTATCAGCTTGTTTATATGCAATCTGTCTTATAACTTCGGCAGCTATTTCATTACTTACATAGAATAATCGAGTGTATACTACAAACGTATTGTTAATTAATGAATTCACTTGATCGATACTTCCTGTTCCAGACGCATCAGCTATTGCCTCCATTTCCATAGTTTTAGTTTGCAATGCTCTTAAAGTGACTGTAGCCATATTATAAGAACCATCTTCTTCTATGTTGAACCACTTTTTAATGATTTCATGAGCCATCTTGTTGGATGTGTTGTACTTGTTAAGTTGTAACTTAACCATAGAATTGTCCTGAACTTTCACTAATCCACCTGTACTTCCCTCAACAGCCCCTTTAGCTGCATCACCAATAGCATCACCTAATAAACTTTTTTTCTTACCAGAAGCTGCTTTTTCTTCATCTGTTAGTTCATATTCAGATAATTTAATTTTGTTTAGGTCTATGCGATGGTCATTATAATTTTGCGGGAATTTAAATTTATTATAAGAATTCAATACTTTGTCTCCATTGTCAAAACTAAAATCATCAATTAGATGCATGTGAAGTGAACTTCTCACAAAATCTTTTTTTTGTTGTCCATAAATTAAAACACTTATAAAAAGTGTAATTATAAAAGTTAATTGTTTCTGTAAACTTGATTTTTCAGTACTCATATTATTTTTGTTTATGTTATGTATGTAGTCAAATAAAAATGAACTTTTTCGCTCAAAATTTAAGAGAGGTTTCTGCTAATTTAGTTAAAAATTTTGATACTTTTTTTTTTCTAGCTTTCAAAGTGCTATTTTTTGTCATTTTTCGTTTTCTTAATTTTCTTTCGGCTGTTCCAAAATATACTTCTGCTGGAGTTACATTTTTCAAAGATTCATGATAGCGTTCATAATTGTAATACTGAACAAATTCTTTCATTTTTTCTTCTAATTGTCCAGGGCTAAAGTAATTATCAAGTTTTACAATGTTTTTCATTGATCTATGATAACGTTCAATTTTGCCCTGAGTTTGAGGATGTAATGGTCTTCCTCTGATATGTTTCATGTTTTTCTCTCCGATATAGTCTGCTAACTCGTGTGAGATGTAACAAGACCCATTGTCTGACAACAACCTAGGCATTGATTTTTCATTAACTCCAGAAAATGCAATAGCTGCATCGATTGTATTGGTGACATCTTCTGCTCTCATTGTTGAACAAAGCTTCCATGTAACAATGTAACGACTGTAATCATCCAAAATAGTTGATAAATAATACCAACCCCAACCAAATATTTTGAAATAAGTAAAATCAGTTTGCCACATTTGATTCACGGCAGTTGTTTTATCGTGAAAACTATCCGAAGCACTCATTATTCTAAATGAAGGCGATGATATGAATCCATTTTCCTTTAAAATCCGATAGACACTTGACTCGCTGATATAATAGTTGTAATTATCCGTAATATGCCAAGCAACCTCCCTAGAAGATAACTCAGGCTTTTCTAACGCAATTTCAACTACTTTGTCTCTATCGACGATATCTTCCATATTCATTCGTTCTTCTCTAATCTTTCCTTTCTTATAAATGGAATGAACGTGATTGTTCTTAAAGATACTTCCACAGGGTGTTTTTAACCCTTCCTCATTTAGAATTTGAGATATCTTTCTGTATCCAATAGGGGTAAGAAAATGTTCTTTTAAACCCCTAATTCTATTGAATAAATACTGTTGATATTCCGAATATGAAGAACTCCATAAATGGGTGGTTCTAATTGATATTGAGAATGTTACTAATAAATTATAGGAGTAAGAGTAATTGTCACGAGCAACTACTCCACTGTTACCGATTTGGCTAAGTTTCTAGGTTGATCTACATTCTTTCCTAACATAACAGCGATGTGATATGATAGTAATTGAAAAGGAATAGTCGTTAACAAAGGAGTCAAAGCTTCTTCTGTTTCTGGAATTTCAATTACATGATCTGCAATTTCTTTTACCGTTACATCTCCTTCTGTAACAATGGCAATAATCTTACCACTTCTAGATTTAATTTCTTGAATGTTGCTAACAACTTTTTCGTAATGACCTTTATTGGTCGCTATGACAAAAATTGGCATATTCTCATCAATTAAAGCAATAGGGCCGTGCTTCATTTCTGCCGCAGGATATCCTTCAGCATGGATATAAGAGATTTCTTTTAATTTTAGAGCTCCTTCTAAAGCAACCGGGAAATTAAATCCTCTTCCTAAATAGAGACAGTTTTTTGCGTCTTTATATACTTTGGCTATTTCTTTAACTTTTTCATCTATTTGTAACAGTTTTTCAACTTTAGCAGGGATCAATTGCATTTTTTGTAAATACATATGAAATGCCGAGTTTGAAAGTGTTCCTTTAGCTTTCGCTAGCTTTAAAGAGATTAAAGTTAAGACTGTAATTTGTGTTGTAAATGCTTTTGTTGAAGCTACACCAATTTCTGGACCTGCATGAGTATAAGCTCCCGCCATCGTTTCTCTTGCAATAGAAGACCCTACTACATTGCAAATTCCAAATACAAAAGCTCCTTTAGATTTTGCTAATTTTATGGCAGCTAATGTATCCGCTGTTTCTCCAGATTGAGAAATAGCAATTACGATATCTTTAGGAGTAATTATTGGGTTTCTGTATCTAAATTCTGAAGCGTATTCAACTTCAACAGGAATTCTAGCCATATCTTCTAAAAGATATTCTCCTACCAAACCAGCATGCCATGATGTCCCACATGCTACAATAATAATTCGTTCAGCATTTAAAAACTTTTCAATATTATCATCAATTCCAGCCATTCTAATAATGCCTTGATCTGGCAACATTCTTCCTCTATAAGTGTCTGTGATGGCTTTAGGTTGTTCGTGTATTTCTTTGATCATAAAATGATCGTGCCCTCCTTTTTCAATTTGTTCTAGACTTAATTGAAGTTCTTGAGTGGAAGCGTTTACAATAGTATCGTCATGTATTTTTCTAACTCTAATATCTCTTCCTAATTTAATAATCGCCATTTCTTCATCTTCTAAATAAATAGCGTCTTTGGTAAACTCTATAAAAGGTGAAGCATCCGAAGCTATAAAAAACTCTTCATTGTTTTTCCCAACACCTATAGCAATTGGACTTCCTAGCCTTGCTACTATAATTTCATTTGGTTTTGTTCTATCAAAAACAGCAATTGCATAAGCTCCAATTACTTGAGTTAGTGCTAACTGAGCAGCTTTTCCTAATTTACAATTGTTCTGTTTTTTAACCTCTTCAATAAGGTTTACTAAAACCTCAGTATCTGTATCACTATGAAACTTATATCCTCTAGAAATTAGTTCTTTTTTAATGGTATCGTAGTTTTCTATAATTCCATTGTGTACGATTACTAAATCTCCTGATTGAGAAAAATGTGGATGTGAGTTAACATCATTAGGAACTCCATGGGTTGCCCATCTCGTATGTCCTATAGCAATGTTTCCTTCTTTTTTATGTGGATCTTTATTGGCAATTGATTCTAAATCTGAAACCTTTCCTTTTGTTTTTATCAGATTCATTTTAGATCCATTAAAAACCATCACTCCGGCACTATCATAACCCCTGTATTCTAACCTTCTTAATCCATTAATTACTATTGGGTAAGCTTTTCTTGTACCAATATATCCGGTTATTCCACACATATATAATTTATTTTTGGTTAGTTATCTTCTGTTTTAAGCGTATAAGATATTTTTAACTGCGCTCTTCTAGCTCCATTAATTGGATCGTTATTTAATAGCATTACGGCTTTTGGACTCCAGTTATAATTTCTGACAATAGAATCAACAAGAGAGACTGGTAAGTCAGTAGGATTTAAAACTCTTACTCCTAATTGAGGTATATCTGTCACATTTCCTGCCAATAATTCTGAAATATAATCTGTTATTTTAAAAGAATAACTGTCTGGTCTTTTAGAATCATCTAAATCTAAAACTCCGCCTACTTCATCTACCCCTTCTGTTACAAAATCTAATATTTGTCTTGGCGCTGGTTCTGCACTTGCTGTTACACCATCTCTAAAAATAAATAAATTGAAAGGGGTGGCTATGGTGTCTGAACCTACAATGTCTTGATCTACATATAAAGTTATTGTTGCGTCATTTATGAGCCAGTTTTTGGTTCTTAACTCTTCTAATCCATCAGGAATAAGATTTCCATTAAGATCGTCTCCAAGAATTTTTAATTGAGCCATAGAACCAGCTGCCCCTTGAATTGGCACTTTGTTAAATGCTGGCGATTGACCTGGTGTCATTTTATATTCACTGTTTCTTAATCCTGACAACAGGAAAGTATCTGTCTTTTTAATCGTGTCTATAACAATAGTTCCGCCTGCTCGTAATACTGTATTTGTATAGTATATATCTACTGAAGGCTGTAAAGAATTATTATTAAAGCTTAAAGACATTAATGATCCATTATCTCCTTCAGCTTGAATTTTTATTCCCCTAAAATATTCATTAAATGCGTCTTGAGTAGAAAAATTAGAAGTTTCGTATTGATCAAAAAGTATGTTTTTTATTAAGTCTTTCTTAAGAGGAATGCTAATAAATGGGTTGGAGTTAATATACTGAATAGTATCTGTATCGTATATTATACCAGAACTTAATCTTCTTAGTACAAAACGAGCGGTATCTCTTTTATTAGGTATGAATTGTGTGTCTTCAAAAAAGTTTAATTTTTCAGAAGAGACATTATAGGTCTCATCAGACAGGAAAGTATTTTGTATAGACGGATTTGTTGGATCGAGTGTGCTTAAATAGGTAGTTAATCGAAAAACGTTTAACGTAAATGGCTGCGTTTGATTTCCAATGATTGAATCTAATTGAAAATCTGGCCCAATTGCATCAGAGCCTATTAATGTAGCATTATACGGCAACCTTAACAAGACTGTGTCTATCGTTGTTACTACTATTGTGTCAGAGCCATACTCTTCATCTACTTGAGTTAAATCTGCAGGAATACTTAACTGAGAAATGATTGATGCTTCAATTTTTTTATAGTTGTCGTTATTATAAACCCCTAATAAATATTGTCCTAAAATTCCTCCTATTTGTAATCCATCTGCTCGTACATTTGCAATGTCTTTTGCCGTAACTTCAATATTGAAAATTGTATCGTTTGTCGTAAATTCTCCATTACTAACAATCGTGGTTCCTATATCTGTAAAATCCTCTTCACATGAAACTACTAATCCAATAAATATTGCTGTAACTGCAACAATGGATGTTGCTCTTATATATTTTTTTAACATAACTACTTTTAAATTTACTCTTCAGAGATAAGTTCTTTGTAAAAATTTAAATATTCTTCATAAGAATCTTCTTGCTGATATGACAGTTTTGGTACATCTGTTTTATTAATTTCTTCTTCTAGTTCTTTAGGAATTTCTTCACTTCCGTGAACAATAGCATCTGAATTAGACACAGCACTTTTTAATATATTTATGTAGTTTGGTTCTTCTAGTACGCTTGTTTTGTCATCTGAAATTTTATCAAATTTGATTTTTTCAACCAAATCTTTGTTAAGAGTTCCTTCAAAATCTTTGTTGTAAACCGATATGACAATCTTACTTTCAGAAAATAAAGGCTCTTCACTGTAGTATTCTTTCAAATAAAGTGGTAATAATGAAGCCATCCAACCATGAACGTGGATAATGTCTGGCGCCCAATTTAATTTTTTTACAGTTTCTACAACTCCCTTTGCAAAGAAGATTGCTCGCTCATCATTATCAGAAAACAACGCATCGTCTTCATCAGAAAAAATTGCTTTTCTTTTGAAATATTCATCATTATCAATAAAATAAACCTGCATTCTTTCCTTAGGAATAGAGGCTACTTTTATAATTAAAGGCATGTCCATATCATTGATAATCAAATTCATACCAGATAAACGAATTACCTCATGAAGCTGATGTCTCCTTTCATTAATCACGCCAAAACGTGGCATAAATATTCTTGTTTGAACCCCTTTAGAATGCGCTTTCTTCGCTACATTAAATGCAGTAGATGCTATCTCTGTTTCTGGTAAATAAGGTACAACCTCAGAAGAAACATACAATATTCTCTTATCTTTCATTAAATTTAAGCCTTTGTATAAGTTTGCAAAACTACGAATTTTTATGTAAAATTCATGTTAAAATGCTAAGTTTGCGGTCATATACACCATTGCATTATGAAGGTTTTTAAAACCAAGACGGAACTCAAAACATATTTTAAAGAAATTAAGTCTGAAAATGATAAAATAGGTTTTGTCCCCACCATGGGAGCTCTTCACCAGGGCCACCTGTCTTTAATAAAGCAATCCAAAGAAAATAATCACTTTACGGTAGCAAGTATTTTTGTAAATCCAACTCAATTTGATAAAAAGGAAGATTTAGATAATTATCCTAAAACTCTTGAATCTGATTTAGATTTATTAGAAAAAGCAGCGTGTGATATTGTTTTTGCCCCTTCAATTGAAGAAATTTATCATGATAACATTGTTTCTATTCATTTTGACTTTGATGGTTTAGAAAACGAAATGGAAGGAAAGTATAGAGCAGGTCATTTTAACGGCGTTGGAACTATCTTAAAAACATTATTTGAAATCATAGCACCAACAAATGCTTACTTTGGTGAAAAAGATTTTCAACAATTACAAATAGTGCGTAAAATGGTCAAAAAATCCAAACTATATGTTTCGGTTATTGGCTGTCCAATTTATAGAGAAGACAGCGGTTTAGCTATGAGTTCTCGAAACAAACGTTTATCAGAAAAAGAAAAAAAAGCTGCTTCTATTATCTATAAAGTGCTCAAAAAAGTTGTAGAAAAATCTTCTTCAGAAACTATCTCCGATATAGAACAATGGGTTTCTGTTGAATTTAAAAACCATCCTCTTTTTGATTTAGAATATTTTACAATCGCCGATATTGAAACGCTAAAAACTGTTTCCAAGCTTTCTCCTAATAGTCAGTATCGTGCCTTTATAGCGGTCTATGCAAACACTGTTCGATTAATTGATAATATCTCCATAAACACCTAACTTCTTTTTGGCTAATTATATAATTCTAAAATTCAAAAAAGTAGTACTTTTGCAGCATGTTAGTTCAAGTAGTTAAATCTAAAATCCACCGTGTTAAAGTAACAGGTGCCGATTTAAATTATATAGGAAGCATTACCATTGATGAAGATCTAATGGATGCTGCAAATATTATTGAAGGTGAACGTATACAGGTTGTTAATAACGACAATGGTGAACGTTTAGAAACTTACGTTATTCCTGGGCCAAGGAAAAGTGGTGAAATCACTCTAAATGGTGCCGCAGCAAGAAGGGTTGCGGTTGGAGATGTATTAATATTGATCACTTACGGGTTTATGGATTTTGAAGAAGCAAAAACGTTTAAGCCATCTCTTGTTTTTCCAAACGAAGCCACTAATACGCTTAGCTAGTTTTGAATAGTAAAACCAAGAAATTTTTAAAAATAACACTCCCTCTTATCTTTGGAGGTTGTTTGGTTTGGTATTTATTTACCGTAATTCCGCCTGAAACTCTTTTAGATTATTTTAAAAATGCCAATTATTGGTGGATTGCCCTAGGTTTGTTCTTCGGAGTTTTAAGTCATTTATCTAGAGCTTATCGTTGGAAATTTATGCTAGAACCAATGGGTTATAAGCCAAAATTTACCAACAGTGTTTTAGCTGTTTTAATTGGATGTTTCGTCAATTTAGCAATTCCAAGAGCAGGTGAAGTTTCTAGAGCAACTATCATGGCAAACTATGAAAATATTCCTTTTGAAAAAGGTTTTGGAACCATTGTCGCAGAAAGAATTGCTGATTTAGTGATGATGTTTTTAATCATCGGAATTACCTTATTAATTCAATTTGAATTTATTCTTCAACTCGTAAAAGAAAATTTCGATCCAATAAAAATTTCAATTTTATTTGGTGGAAGTTTAATTGGTGGGTTTCTTTTTTATAGATATCTAAGAAAATCAACCTCAGGAATTGGTTTAAAAATTAAAAACTTCGTTAAGAGTTTAGTTGAAGGTGTGACTTCTATTTTTAGAATGAAAAACAAATGGGCGTTTATTTTTCATACCGTATTTATTTGGATAATGTATGTGTTGATGTTTTGGGCAACTATTCCTGCTATTGAAGGACTTCAAGTTCCTTTTGGCGGAATTCTAGTTGGATTTATTGCAGGAGGTTTTAGTATTGCTGCTACAAATGGTGGTGTTGGATTATATCCACTAGCGGTTGCAGGTGCATTTACTTTATTTGGTGTTACTGAAGAGCCTTCTACTGCTTTTGGAAGCGTAATGTGGGCTGCCCAAACGGTAATGGTTATTGTTTTTGGAGGACTTTCATTTTTACTCTTACCAATCTACAATAAAGCAAAGTAATTTTTAAACTTTCTCAGCAGAGTAGCATAGCTTTCAATACTTCCTTTTTTTTAACAAAAAAAGAGCGAAACAAGACATTCTATCTAAATTTCGAGAGGTTATTACTTTTATATAATTTTTAAAAATTATACACTGATAAACTTTGTAACTTTGTAACTTTCAACCTCTGTAACTAAATCAATGGCTAAAGCTAAAACTACATTTTTTTGTCAAAATTGTGGAGCTCAACATGCAAAATGGATGGGCCAATGCAATACGTGTAATGAATGGAATACAATTGTTGAAGAAGTAATTCAGAAAGAAGTAGCTAGAGAATGGAAACAATCTAACGGTATAAAAACCATTTCAAAACCACTTAAAATTGAAGAAATTCAATTAGATCCAGAGGAAAGAATTCCAACTAAAAATAAAGAATTAGATACTGTATTAGGCGGTGGTCTTGTAAAAGGTTCGGTTACTTTATTAGGCGGTGAACCAGGTATAGGAAAGTCTACGTTGTTATTGCAAGTTGCTTTATCTATCACTCATAAAGTATTGTATGTTTCTGGTGAAGAAAGTCAATCTCAAATAAAAATGAGAGCAGAAAGAATCCTAAATCAGGCGTCTAATTGTCTCATTTTAACAGAAACAAATACGCAGCAAATCTTTAAGAATATCGAAGAAGTTTCTCCTGATGTTTTAGTGATAGATTCTATTCAAACACTTCATACAAACTCTATGGAGGCGTCTCCAGGAAGTATTTCTCAAATTAGAGAAACAACTGCAGAACTCATAAAATTTGCCAAAGAAACTGAAACTCCTGTTTTACTAATTGGACATATAAACAAAGAGGGGCAAATTGCTGGTCCAAAAATTCTGGAACACATGGTTGATGTTGTTTTACAGTTTGAAGGCGATAGAAATCATACCTACAGAATTTTACGCTCTCAAAAAAACAGGTTTGGTTCTACGGCAGAATTAGGTATTTATGAAATGTTATCTGATGGATTACGAGAAGTCTCTAATCCCTCTGAGATTCTAATTTCAAAAAAAGACGCCGATTTAAGCGGAACTGCAATTGCTTCTACTTTAGAAGGAATTCGCCCTTTAATGATTGAAATTCAGGCCTTGGTAAGTACAGCTGTTTACGGAACACCACAAAGAACCACAACGGGTTACAATCTAAAACGATTGCATATGGTCTTGGCTGTTTTAGAAAAAAGAGCCGGATTTAAACTGGCTGCAAAAGATGTTTTTTTAAATATTACCGGTGGAATAAGTATCGATGATCCAGCGATTGATTTGGCAGTTGTTGCCTCCATTTTGTCATCAAACCAAGATATTGCAATTTCTCCCAATGTATGCTTTGCGGCAGAAATTGGATTAGCAGGAGAAATCAGACCCGTTTCAAAAATAGACCAACGAATTTCTGAAGCAAAAAAATTAGGCTACAAAACTTTTGTTGCTTCTAAGTACAATAAAATAACCATCAAAGACAAGGACATTAAACTGATTCTTGTTGGAAAAATAGAAGAAGTGTTTGCAACACTTTTTGCTTAAACTTCGACAAGCTTAGCTTAATAAAAAAACCGAGCATAAAGCTCGGTTCGTATTTGTTTTATAAAAAAGGGATCTTACTTTTTATTTGCTTCTTTAATGTACTTTTCTAAAGCCATTGTCATAGAAGGTGTTTCTGGCGAAGGTGCAGTAATATTGCACTTTAAGCCTGCTTCTGTCGCGGCATTGACTGTTGAGTTTCCAAAAACAGCAATTCTAGTATTGTTTTGTTTAAAGTCTGGAAAGTTCTCAAATAATGATTCGATTCCTGAGGGACTAAAAAACACTAATATATCGTAAAAAACATCTTCTAAATCTGACAAATCACTAATCACAGTTTTGTATAAAATGGCTCTTGTCCAGTTTACTCCCAAAGCATCTAATTCTTCTGGAATTAACGGCTTCAATTTATCAGAAGATGGTAATAAAAACTTTTCGTCTTTATGCTTCTTAATTAACTTTCCTAATTCTGGGAATGTTCTGTTACCAACATAAATTTTACGCTTTCTATACACAACATATTTCTGTAAATAATACGCAACAGCTTCAGATTGACAAAAATATTTCATCGCATCTGGCACTTTAAAACGCATTTCTTCAGCTATTCTAAAAAAATGATCTACAGCATTTCTGCTTGTTAGCACAATAGCCGTAAATTTCGATAAATCAATTTTTTGACTTCTTACTTCTTTAGAAGAAACACCCTCAACATGGATAAAAGATCTAAAATCTATTTTGACCTTTTGTTTGTCAGACAATTCAGAATACGGGGAAGTTTCCGTTTTAGGTTCTGGTTGCGATACTAAGATTGTTTTCACTTTCATAATCTACTTCTTACCTATTTAAAATAACAATTTAAACAAAACGAATAGCGACGCTATTTCGAAGGCGCAAATGTACAAAATAAAATAAAACAACTCTTTAATAATCAGGTTTTTGTTATTAAATAAAATCAAGAGGAATCTCACAGAAAAAAGGATTATAAAGCCTGATATTAAAAAGGATTTATCTTGAAAGCTATAAAAATAAAACAGATTTAAAATTAACAACCCAATGCTTACCGTATATAAATAGCTTCTTTTCGATAAAAAGAAGTGTAATAATACCTCTTTTACTTCAAAGAGTGTCATCAATAGTGATTCTATGATAAATCTTAAAATCATATATATAAATACAATTAATGAAAGACTTAAGTATTCTGAAAAAAGAAAAGTGTTATCATTTTGATGATTATTTATGATAAAATAAATAGTCATAGATAGCATCAAAAAAGAAAAAAAAGTAAACACAGAATGGAAGAAAGAAATCATCGGCTGTTTTTCTTCTGATTCTATTTCAATAAAGCCTTTATTAAAAAAAGAGGTTGCATACCCTTTTAATTTATCAGCACTAAAGAGTTTTAATAAAAACAATAATACAAGCGAAGACACAAAAATTAATACAATCCAATTGTTTGATAAAACACCTCGTTGAAGAGCCTCCATTACTTCAATTTTGAAATTAAGATTAACACAAAATTAGCAATAAAAAAATGTATATTTGTACATATTCTATCACCTTTTTATGTCTGATACTTTAGTTATTATTCCAACTTATAACGAAAAAGAAAACATCGAAGCTATCATAAAAACTGTTTTTAAACAAAAAAAGAGGTTTCACGTTTTAGTGGTCGATGACAATTCTCCTGACGGAACTGCAAATATCGTTGAAGATTTAATGACTCGCTATCCTAAAAGCCTTTTTATTGAAAAAAGAAAAGGAAAAAATGGTTTAGGAACTGCATACATTCATGGTTTTAAGTGGGCTATTGAAAAAAAATACGATTACATTATTGAAATGGATGCGGATTTTTCACATAATCCAAAAGATTTAGTTCGACTTTACAATGCTTGTGAAAAAGATGGGGCAGATGTTTCTGTCGGTTCTAGATACTCTCAAGGAGTAAACGTAGTAAATTGGCCAATGAAACGTGTTTTATTATCCTATTTTGCTTCTAAATATGTTCGTTTTATAACAGGAATTCCTGTACATGATACTACTGCTGGATTTGTTTGTTACAAGAGAAATGTATTAGAGACTATAAGACTTGACAAAATTAGATTTGTTGGATACGCTTTTCAAATTGAAATGAAGTTCAAAACTTGGAAACTAGGATTTAACATAAAAGAAGTTTCAGTAGTATTTACTGACAGAACTTTAGGAGAATCAAAAATGAGTGACGGAATCGTATATGAAGCACTTTTTGGTGTATTAAAAATGAGGTTTAAAGGACTACGATGAATTCATACTTAATAAAAAATGCTAAAATCGTTAATGAAGGAACAACCTTTCTTGGCGATTTACTTATAAAAAACGGATTGATTTCAAAAATTGATAAATCAATTAGTGATAACACAGTTCCTACTATTGATGCTGAAGGAAAATATTTAATTCCTGGCTTCATAGATGATCAGGTACATTTTAGGGAGCCTGGGTTAACTCACAAAGCCAATATTGCTACCGAAAGCAAAGCTGCCGTTGCTGGTGGAATTACTACTTTTATAGAACAACCAAATACGGTTCCGCAAGCTACGACTCAAAAATTGTTGCAAGACAAGTTTGATATCGCTGAAAAAAGTTCCTATACAAACTATTCTTTTATGTTTGGAGGAACCAATGATAACCTAGAGGAATTATTAAAAACTAATCCTAAAAATGTAGCAGGGATTAAATTGTTCTTAGGTTCTTCAACAGGAGATATGTTGGTTGACAACTCTGAGGTATTGGAAAAAATATTTTCATCTACAAAACTAATTATCTCTGTTCATTGTGAAGATGAAGCTACCATTAGAAAAAACACAACTCATTATAAAGAAATTTATGGTGAAAACATTCCTATAGAACTACATCCAATCATTAGAAGTGAAGAAGCTTGTTATTTATCTTCTTCTAAGGCTATTGAACTAGCTAAGAAAACGGGTGCTAGATTACATGTTTTTCATGTTTCAACAGCTAAAGAAACCGAATTATTTAGAAATGATATTCCTTTAGAAGAAAAACAAATTACGGCTGAAGTGTGTGTTCATCATCTTTGGTTTTCTGATGAAGATTACAAAGAAAAAGGAACTTATATTAAATGGAATCCAGCTGTAAAAACAGCTGCCGATAGAAATGGTTTGTGGAAAGCTCTATTGGATGATAAAATAGACATTATAGCTACAGACCATGCCCCTCACACTATAGAAGAAAAATCAAACTCTTATCTAAAAGCTCCGAGTGGTGGACCTTTAGTGCAGCATGCTTTACTTGCATTACTTGAAAAAGTAAAAGAAAACGTTTTGCCAATTGAAAAATTGATTGAAAAAGCTTGTCATAATCCGGCAAAAATATTTCAAATAGAAAAAAGAGGATTCATCAAAGAAGGTTTTTATGCCGATTTGGTTTTAGTTGATACAAATTTACCTCAAACCGTTCGTAAAGAAAACATATTATATAAATGTGGTTGGTCTCCTTTTGAGGGATCTACATTCTCTTCAAGTATTGTAAAAACTTTTGTAAATGGTGTTTTAATGTATGATAATGGTGTTTTTGATGAGGTTACAAAAGGACAACGAATCACTTTTAACAGATCATGAAAAACTCAGTGATTCTTTTTGTGTTAATTTCTTTATTATGTTCTTGTACAAGCAACACGGTTTATGAGAAACCAAAAGATTTAATTCCTAAAGATTCTATGATCTTACTATTAAAAGATCTTTATATTGCTTCTTCAGCTAGAAGTGTTAAAAATAAAAAGTTACAAAGAAAGATTACTTATATCCCATTGGTCTATGATACCTATAAAATAGATAGTTTACGCTTTCACAGGAGTAATGTATATTATACCTCTAAGGTTGATGATTATCAGCCTATATTAGAAGAAGTAATGGTGTTGTTAGAGAATGAACAAGCTACCTTTGCAAAAATTAAAAAGGTCAAAGATTCTATTAGAAAAGATTCCTTAGAAAGTATAAAAGAAAAAATTATAGAGAAAAATAAAACTAAAATAATTAAAAGTAAGAAAACTAAATTTTCAATTGTTGACACACAAAAAGCATCTAAAAAATCAAATTAAATAGTTTTTACATACTTTTTTAATTACCTTATCAATCTTCTCAAAGTCAATCTCTAATTCTTGTTGAATCTTTTTCGAAGAATAATAGGATTTAGAATTCAATGATTTTGCTGAATATTTACTCATTCTAACTTTCCTTGAAGTTATTTTTGACATTAGCCATTCCCAACGCCAAAATAAATTTGCTTGCCATGATTTAACAAGTTTTGAAGGTCTTTTAGTATCAAAAGAATCTGCGATAGAAAACAAGATTTCTTTAAAGGTTCTATTTTCAGATACTAAGATGAAACGTTCACTTTTAATGTCGCTTTCCATTAATTGGATCATCGATTTAACAACATCTTTAACCCCTATAAAACCTGTTACACCATCTGTATAATATTGAAACCCTTTGTCAATTTGAGAAAATAATTTCCCTGATCCTGATTCCCAAAAACCACTTCCTAAAATAACTCCAGGGTTTACTACAACTACATCAACACCTTCCTGGCTTGCACGCCAAACTTCCATCTCAGCGCCATATTTAGTTATTGCGTAACCATTGTTTTTTTCATTACCAACCCATTCATTTTCTTCGGTTGTAAACTCTTTTTTTGAGTCCTCTCCAATAGCGGCAATAGAGCTAACAAAACATAATTTTTCAACTCCTGCATCTATTGACAAATTAACAATAATCGCAGTTCCATGAATATTGACCTTTCTCATTTCAATATAATCAGAAGGATCGAAAGAAATTAACGCAGCACAATGATAAACTTGTTTAACTCCTTCAAAAGCTGGTATCATTGAGGGAACATCTGTAATATCTGCTTGTACCCAATCTATTTTAGAAAATAAATCTTCTGAACTATCTGAATAATAAGAGAATACTTGTTTCGTTTTTTCT
>CALKFX010000109.1 GCA_938084875.1 uncultured Flavobacteriales bacterium
AATAATAAAAAATACAACCAACTATATGTAATTTTTAAATATGGAGAGGTCAATAAAGACAGTCTTTATTTTCAGCTAAAAAATATTATTTTAAAATCAGATACTACAAATGCTAATAGAGAGATTGTAGAATATTACCAAGAAAATAAAAAAAGTATTCTTTACCAATTTCAAAATCTAGAAATTTTAAATAGTGTAGGTACAAGTAATTTAAAAGGGTCTATAGATTTAAAAAGTAATAAAATAGATTTTCTTGGTACTGGAAACATAAATGAAAAATTCATTTTTAAAAATGATGTGCAGTTAAATTCCACTAATTATGGTTGGGCAGAGTTCTCAGGAAATTTTAATACCAATCAAATACCAAAAACCATATTGAAACAAATAACAATGGATAGAAATTTAGATGGTCGAATTGTATTAAGTGTTCACCAAATTAAAAAAATAGCCAAGCTATTATCTAAAAGAGATATAAATACATTTTACAAACATTTGGACGTAAATATATTACTTGGACATCAAAAACTAGATTCCTTAGCTTTTGATAAAGAAAACACCGAGTTTAATTACTCTTTGAATAATGAGTTTAAAGGTTTTTCTATTTCAAATTATCCTAAAGATTATTCATTAAAAGTTGAAAAAAATAACTTTTTCCAATTTTTTATAGACTTTGAAAAAATGATTGCTCAAAACCACGATGAGTGGGCTTGGAATGGATTCAAGACAATAATGAAAAAAATGAACTTCAAGAAGTTAGATTTTATTTGCTTAGAAAAAAACGAGACAGAATTTGAAATAAAAGGAAGTTTAACATCTTTAGACTCTTCAAAAAATATTGTACTAAACCCCTTTATTTATTGAAATCCTTATATTTAAGAAAAGTTGTGTAAATGGAAATTAAAAACTATGTTTTAGGAGAATGGATTTCTGGTGAGGGAACAGAAATTGATCATATTCATGCAATTACTGGAGAAATTATTAGTAAAACTTCTAGTAAAGGTTTAGACTTTAGTTCCATTTTAGAATATGGCAGAAAAAAAGGAAGTTCTGCATTAAGAAAAATGACTTTTCAACAAAGAGGTGAGATGTTGAAATCATTGGCACTTCATCTTAACAAAAGAAAAGAAGTATTTTATAATCTTAGCAAAGCAACCGGCGCAACAAAAATAGATTCTTGGATAGATATTGATGGAGGTATCGGCAATTTATTTACCAACGCGTCTTTAAGAAGACAATTCCCAGACCTTCCATATTACATAGACGGAACAATGGCAAATCTTTCCAAAAACGGAACGTTTATTGGTCATCATATTATGGTTCCAAAAAGAGGAATTGCTGTTCATATTAATGCTTTCAATTTTCCTATTTGGGGAATGTTAGAAAAAATTGCTGTTAATCTTATGGCAGGTGTTGCTGCCGTAGTAAAACCCTCTGAGTATACTTCCTATTTAACAGAACTAATGGTAAAAGAAATTATAGATTCTAAAATATTACCAGAGGGTAGTCTCCAACTAATTCCTGGAACTGGAAAAGGGATTCTAGATCATGTTGGACACAACGATATAGTCACATTTACAGGTTCTGCAAGTACTGGAAAAATTTTAAAATCTCATCCCAACATACTAGAAAACTCAGTGCCTTTCAATATGGAAGCCGACTCTCTGAACGCATGTGTTTTAGGAGAAGATGTAGATGAAAATTCCGATGAGTTTGATATTTTCATTAAAGAAATCTATAGAGAAATAACTGTTAAAACAGGTCAAAAATGTACTGCAGTTAGAAGAATTTTAGTACCAGAAAATAAAATTGACCAAGTTCAAAAAGCTTTAATTACAAAACTTGAAAAAACTATTATTGGAAACCCAGAAAATAAAGATGTAAGAATGGGTGCTTTGGCTTCTAAAATTCAAGTGGAAAGAGTAAAAGAAAATGTAGAATTACTTATGGAAAGTCAAGAAAAAGTTTTTGACAACTCTCTAAATTTAAATCTTGTAGACGCTTCTGAAGAAAAAGGTGCTTTTTTCTCACCAGTTCTATTTAGAAACGATGAGCCATTTTTAAAAGATGCAGTTCATAATATTGAAGCATTTGGTCCGGTATCTACTTTAATTCCTTATAAAAATATGGAGGAAGCTGTAGAATTGGTAGAAATGGGAAAAGGGTCTTTGGTAACTTCTTTTGTTTCCAATGACGATCAAAAATCAAAAGAATTTGTAGTAGAAACTGCACATACCAATGGAAGAATATTGGTTTTAAATTCAAGATGTTCTAAAGAAAGTACTGGTCATGGATCTCCAATGCCACAACTAGTTCACGGAGGCCCTGGAAGAGCAGGAGGCGGAGAAGAAATGGGAGGAATAAGAGGAATAAAACATTATTTACAAAGAACTGCAGTTCAAGGCCATCCTGAAACAATAACCAAAATCACAGAACAATTTCAAATTGGAGCAGACCAACCTGAATCAAATCCACATGTATTTCGAAAATATTTTGAAGAACTGAAGGTTGGGGATACAGTATTTACCCACAAACATACCGTTACTACTGCAGACATAGTCAATTTTGCCAATGTAAGTGGAGATAATTTTTATGCTCATATGGACGAGACTTCTTTGGATGGGACCATTTTTGAAGAAAGAGTAGCTCACGGTTATTTTTTACTGTCCAAAGCTGCAGGACTATTTGTAGACCCTGCTAAAGGACCTGTGTTATTAAATTATGGAATTGATGAATGTAGATTTACTAAACCAGTGTATGTTGGTGCTACTATTGGGGTAAGATTTACTGTTAAAGAAAAAATTAATCAGAAGAAAAAAGACGAAGAAGATATAGCAAAAGGGATAGTTAAGTTTCTTGTGGATATTTACGATGAAACTAACGAGACAGTTGGAATAGCTACTATTTTAACAATGGTGAAAAAAATAAATCAAGCCGAATGAAGAGATTAAAACTTTTCAATTTTGTTGTTATACACGTTTTTAGTGGATTATTACTACATGCCAACAAGTTGTAACAAGAGCTTCCACTAAAATAGAGCTCATAAAGCGACGAATTAAGAAATCTAAAAACGATACTGTTAAAATAAAATTATTACAGCAGTGGAGTGATTTAGTATTTATTAACGATCCGCAAAAAGATTTAGAATTACAAGAAGAGGTAATTAAAATATGTACAGATCATTTAAAAAAAGAAAAAATTCCATATCTACAGCAGTGGTTCAAGGAGCAAGAGTCTATGGCTTTAGATAAAACTGCAACTTCCTATTATTACGATGGTGTAATTGACAACAAACCTTTTAACAATCATAATATAAAGTTGAAAAAAGGAGATATGATATATGTTTATTCTGATAGTTATCAAGATCAATTTGGTGGTCCAAAAGGAAAAAATATATGGTCAAAAGGTATAGAACTTTCTTAAAAGAATTAAGCAAATTACCAATTGAAGAACAAGGAGTAAAAATTCAGGAAGAGTTTCATTCTTGGAAAGGCAACCACGACCAAGTAGACGATATTTGTGTGATTGGATTAAGAGTTTAGCTTACCCATTCAAAGCCACCACTTCATTAATTTCAGGGATATGAGATTTTAATAAATTCTCCACTCCTCCTTTTAAAGTAGCTGTACTAGATGGACAACCACTACAAGAACCCTTTAGCACAACCGTTACTTGTCCATTATCTTCATTATAGGACTGAAAATGAATTGCACCTCCATCCTGCTCTACAGCTGGTTGAATATATTCATTTATTAAATCTACTATTTTCTGATCCATTTCAGTATTAATTACTGGTGAGATATTGGTAGTTTTTGTCTGAGATTCTGAAACAACCTCAATTTTGGACTGCTCTGGGATTTTCTGAACAGCTTCTTCATTTTCCATCAACCACTCTCTTATAAAATCTCTCATCTCCAAACTAACATCACTCCACTCTATCATATCGTTCTTAGTAACTGTTACAAAGTTTTGAGCAATAAAAATTTTGGTTACAAATGGAAAATTGAATAAAGCATCAGCAAGAGTAGAATACCCTTTTGAATCAGATGGAGAGAGAAACTCTACAATTTCACCAGAACTAATAAGCATGTGGTCTGCAACAAACTTCATAGTCTTGGGATTAGGCGTCATTTCTGCATAAATTGTAACTGGTCTACTCATTTTTTATAATTTACAACTAAATTAATCAATCCTAATCGATATGAAACCACTCATTAAAGAAATTAATGGTAAAAATCCACAATTTGGAAAAGATTGTTATCTATCCGAAAATGCTACAATTATTGGAGATGTCATTTGTGGAGACCGTTGTAGTTTTTGGTTTAACTCTGTTACAAGAGGCGATGTTCACTTTATAAAAATGGGAAATGAGGTAAACGTTCAAGACGGAGCAATTATTCACTGCACCTATAAAAAGAGTCCAACTACCATTGGGAATCAAGTAACTATTGGCCACAATGCTATTGTTCATGGTTGTACCATTAAAGACCGGGTACTAATTGGAATGGGAGCTATTGTACTTGATAATTGCATTATTGAAAGTAATAGTATTATTGCTGCTGGAGCTGTAGTTACTATGGGAACCCACGTAAAATCTGGAGAAATATATGTTGGTGTTCCAGCAAAAAAAGTGAAAGAGGGGGAGTTTAAAAAACAACTTTTAGACTTGGCCAATAAGTATGTAGAATATTCTAAGTGGTATAAAGATTAAATAATTTGAACGGTTTTAGAACTATAATTTGAATTGTAGAATAAATTTAAATGCTCGTCAAACTTTTCACTTTCTTCCGTAGTAAATATCTCTATATTTCCAGACTTGGATATTTGATTATCAATAATTGAATGTCTTTTAAAATACTCTATTAGTTTATCTGCAACCAAATCTCCTTGGTCAAATAATTTTACTTCTTTAGGCAAGAACTTCTCAATAGATTCTTTTAAAATTGGATAGTGAGTACACGCCAAAACCACCGTATCTATTCTAGGTTCTTTTTCCAATAGCTCATCTATATACTTCTTTATATAATATTGACCCCCCTCCTCTAAAAAAGTATTATTTTCAACCAAAGGAACCCACATAGGACAGCTTTGTTGAACTACTTGAACTTTGGGAAATAATTTTGATATTTCAATAGGATAACTATTAGAAACTATTGTTCCTGCAGTGCCCATAATTCCAACGTAACCAGTTTTGGTGAAATGCCCAACTTCTTCTGTTGTTGGTCGAATAACTCCC
This sequence comes from uncultured Flavobacteriales bacterium, assembly GCA_938084875.1. Lineage (GTDB taxonomy): Bacteria > Bacteroidota > Bacteroidia > Flavobacteriales_D > Parvicellaceae > MED-G20. The sequence continues at coordinate 5,234 of CALKFX010000109.1, forward strand.
AATACTTTTTTACTGGGATACTTATTTGGTAAAATATTTTTCTGAATATTTCTAAGTGCTTTTGCAGACGAAGTATTACAAGCTAAAATAACAATTGGGCAATTTTGGTAAAATAAATATTCAACGGCTTCTAGTGTGTACTGATTAATGACTTCAAAAGATCTAGCCCCATATGGAGCTCTTGCATTATCTCCTAAATAAATACAGTCGTAATTAGGAAGTAGATTTTGAATGGATTTAAGGACTGTTAAACCACCATAACCAGAGTCAAATATGCCAATTGAGCTTTTCATTATAATTAAAAAAAAAGACTCTTAAAAAGAGTCTTTAAAATTAGTTGGAAGTAGATATACCAAGTTTCTTTCTAACCTTGTCACTTATATCGTCTCCGCCAGCATGTAAAAGAGTAGTTAGCTCAAATATATAAGAATAGCCATCTGCTTTAGCAAGTTCTTTAACAGCGTTATTCACTTTCATCATAATTGCTTGTAATAGCTCCTGCTCTTTTTGTTGCAATTTCTGCTCTGCTTCATAAGCTTTCTTTTCATAGTTCTGCTGTCTCTCCATTAAATCAGCTTCCTTTCTCTGTCTAGATTCTTGAGACATTTCCGCTTTTTGTTGTTCATAAGCTTGAGCAAATTCCATGATCAATTTTTGATACATTTCTAGTTCTTTAGCCAAATCATTTTTATAACTTTCTAACTCTTGCCTTGCAGATTCATAATCTGGCATTTCCTGAACAATTGCCTGAGAATTAACATGACCCAATTTTTGAGCATTGACGTTGAATGCTGAGGAAATTAGTAGCGCTATTAGAATAGATTTAATTGTGTTTTTCATTGTTACTTTTTTAGTTTTCTGATTATTGCATCGCTTTTATCATACTTTGGATCTGCGTACAATATATTCGAGTTTTTACTTTTATCCAAAACATATGCGTAATTATTGTCTTTAGCTAATGACTTGATGGCCTTAAATACTTTTCTTTGAATTGGTTGGATTAATTCTTTTCTTTTTCTAAAAAGATCTCCTCCTACGCCAAATTTTTTAGTTTGAAATTTTCTTAATTCATCTTGAAGAGTAGTTATCTCTAACTCTTTTTCTATTCGGGTGTCTTCTGGAAGCAAAAGTTCGTTCTTTTTCAGTTCGTTACTTTTTTGCTCGATTATTATCATTTTTTGATCTAGCTCTTTTTGCCACTGAGCAGCCAAGTCGTCAATTTGTTTCTGTGCTTTTTGATACCCATCCATTTGCTCTAAAATGTATTCAGAGTCTACAAAAGCAAATTTTTGACAGTTACTTTTTAGGTTAAATAAAGTAACGATAAGAAATAATATGATAGATCTTAAAAACATATTTTATAATTCTCCAATATTCATGCCAATTGTAAAATGGAATTGTCCTCTATATCCCTTTGCTTGAATTTGAGAGTTGTGATTAACTTCCCCTTGTGCTCCAGGATCTAATGGATCAAAACCAAATCCGTAATCAAGACCCAATAACCCAAACATAGGTAAGAAAATTCTTACTCCAAAACCTGCAGATCTTTTGACTTGAAATGGATTGTACTTTTTATAATCGTTCCAAGAATTCCCTCCTTCAAGAAAACTTAGAAGATAAACAGTTGCAGATGGATTTAAACTTACAGGATACCTAAGCTCTAAAGTATACTTACTAATTAATCTATCTCCAGTACTGGAAGAAATAGTTTGTTCGTCGTATCCTCTGAGTGCAATAATTTCTCTACCATCTAAACTAAATCCTGAAAGACCACTTCCTCCCAAATAAAATCTTTCAAATGGCGGTGCTCCCAAGTCTTTGTTCCAACCATTAAGTAAGCCAAAACCCAATCTAGCATTAACTACTAATTTCTTATCTTTTGAGATAGGGGTAAACCAAGACGAAGTAAATTTGAACTTATTATATTGTAAGAATTTATATTTTTCTTGATCTGTAAGGGTACTATGGTCTTCTATATTATTAAGCCTGGAGTATGGGTAAACGCTAGATTTTAGCGATAAGGTAATGGAAGAACCGCTTCTTGGATACAATGGCTGATCAATACTATTTCTAGAGATTCTCCATTGGACATACGGATTATTTACATAACCATTTGCAAAACTAAATATACTTCCAAAATTATTTAATTTATAATGTTGGTAACCAGCTTCATAATAAACACTAAAATAATCATCAGGCCATTTCAATCTTTTTCCTAATCCCACCGAAACCCCAGTAATTTTAATAAATCTTCTATTTTCATTTATTACATTATTTCCTTCTGCATCTAGAGAATCAAATAAGAATTTTCTATCGTAAGACTGCATAGAATGAAAAGCAGATATGGTAAACGAGTTTGGTTTCTTCCCACCAAGCCAAGGTTCTGTAAAAGACATGTTGTAACTCTGGAAAAAATAGCCACTAGACTGGGCACGGATGCTCAATCTTTGTCCATCTCCTGACGGCAATGGTGACCAGGAACCTTTTTTAAATAATTTTTTTGCAGAAAAGTTATTAAAGGTTAGACCAAGAGTTCCCACCAAAGAATTATTCCCCCAACCTCCGGAAAGCTCAATTTGGTCATTTGGTCTCTCTACAACTTCATAATCTATATCCACTGTTCCATCTGTTGGGTTAGGCATTGGGTTTACTCCCAACTTCTCAGGGTCAAAATAACCATTTTGAGCCAACTGTCTTTGTGTTCTTATAATAGCATCTCTAGAAAACAAGTCTCCAGGATGGGTATACATATCTCGAAGAATTACATGGTCACTAGTTTTGGTATTTCCATTTACATTAACTTTTTTAATTCTAGCTTGTTTTCCTTCATAAACCTTAATCTCTAAATCTACAGAATCGTATTCAATTTTTTTCTCTACTGGAGTAACTTGAAAAAACAGATAGCCATCGTCCATATACAATGAGCTAATATCATTACCATTAGGATTCATAAATAACTTGGTATCCAAAGTGGCTTGGTCATATAAATCTCCTTTTTTAATTCCCAATATGGTATCTAATAACCCTGTAGAGTATTTTTGGTTGCCTGACCATTCGATATTTCTAATGAAGTATTGATTCCCTTCCTCAATTCTAAATAAAATATTTATGGTGTTTTCATCAAAATCAACAATAGTGTCAGAAACTATTTGCGCATCTCTATGAGCAATCTGCTTATATTTTTCAATTATCTTTTCTTTGTCTTGTTCGAATAACGAATTTTGAAACATAGATCTTTTATAAAACCGATACCATTTTTTTTCTTTGGTTTCTTTCATCAATCTCTTTATCTTATCGGTAGAGAGTGAAGAATTTCCTTCAATAATTATTTCATTTACTTTATATCTCACACCTTTTTCTATATCAATTTTCATGATTTTGCTGTTATTTACAAGCGTATCATTTTTTGTAGATATAGTAGCCTTGGCTTTTAAAAAACCTTTTCCAATAAAATAATTTCTAGAAATCTGTTTGACATTCATTTTTAGTGACTCGGAAATTATTTTGCCACTGTAAAGGTCTAAATCGTCTCTTAGTTGGTCGGCCTCAGACTTAGAAATCCCAGAGAATGAATACCTAGACATTCTAGGACTTTCTTTAAGTTTTATTCTTAAAAAAAGATTTTTTCCCTGTGTTTTTTCTTTGGAAATAGATACCTCACTAAATAAACCCTGGTTCCATAAATTAGTAATAGCTTTTGATATTTTGTCACTTGGTATAGCAATTTTCTCTCCTCTAACTAGTCCAGATTTTTGAATTACCATTTCGTGATCTAAATGAACAACACCATCAATAGAAATACCTGCTAGGGTATATTCTCTTGGCGAAAGCTGGTAATTTGTATAAGATTCCTGGCCATAAATATTATTAACAGCTAAGATTAGAACTAATATAATTTTAATATATCTATTCATTAGAATCTAGTAGTTGTTCCGATGTTTTTCCAAATCTTCTTTCTCTTTTTTGATAGTCAAAAATTGCTTTATAAAAATTCTTCTTCTTAAAATCTGGCCATAAAATTTTTGTAAAATAAAGCTCTGTATATGCCAATTGCCACATTAGAAAATTACTTACTCTATTTTCTCCGCTAGTTCTAATTAATAATTCTGGATCTGGATAATCAGATGTACTCAAATAAGAACTTATTAATTCTTCATTTATTGCACTAGAGTCTAACTCTCCATTTACAACTTCTTTAGTCATCTTTTGCACAGCAAGAGAAATCTCTCTTCTTGAACTGTAACTCAATGCCAAAATAAGAGTTATTTTTTTATTGTTTTTTGTACTTTGTTTTGCTTCTCCAAGGGCTTTTTGGCAAGATTTTGGAAGAAATTCAATGTCGCCAATGGTGGCTAGCTTTACACCCTTACTGTTAAGTTCGTCAACTTCGCTGTATATAGATTGGACTAATAAATCCATTAATGCAGAAATTTCTTCTTTAGGTCTGCTCCAATTTTCAGAACTAAAAGCGTACAAGGTAAGATATTCAACACCTATTTCAGCTGCAGCGGTCAAAGCTTCTCTTACTGAACCTACCCCATTAGTATGTCCAAAAATTCTCATCTCTCCCTTCTTCTTGGCCCATCTTCCGTTACCATCCATAATGATGGCCACGTGCTTAGGAATTCTAGTACTATCTAAATTAAAATCTTTCATAAAAAATGAATTTCAAGAAATGTTTATTTGGTTACCATTTTGGACAAACTACATCCTTAAAAAATTCATACGTTAAAATAATGCCACTTACAGCATACCAATCCTTATTACTAGCATCTCCTCTTTGTAAACCGTAACTTGAACTGTTTAGGCCTTGAGGAAATCCAGATCTATCACTCATTTGAGCTGCTTCTGGACTAACTGCTGCAAGTGCTGCTAAATCTGGGTAAAGGCCACTTACATCATCAAAATAATCTGTGAAAGTTTTTCTCATTCCATACTCTAAGCTAAATGACAAATGATGAGTAATATTCATTTTGACACCTACTCCAAAGGGAATAACTATTTGGTTTCTAGAGTATTTTTTTACAATTTCATTATTATCATTTCTCAAAATACTTCCTTGTCCTTCAGTACCCAAGGGTTGCAATTCCACCCATTCTCCACCAGATTTTCCTTTAGGGTTCATTCTCATATAATTAATACCAGCAAAAAAGTAAGGAGAGCCAAAATCGGGTTTATCTGTGTGGTTTTGACCAGGATGAAATTTAAAAAAATCTATCTCAATAATAGGACCAAACTCAATAACTTCAGATTTAAATTCTAGGTTTCGATAAATTTGACTTTCATCTCCTGACTTACTGTCATTGGCCTTTAACTTATTATACATTAAATGAAATCTCAGAGACATTCTCTCGTTGGGGAAATCGGTTTTATAAACTAGACCAAGACATAAATCTTGTTGCGAAAAATGGCTTTTATTTAAGTCACCAATGTAATAACCAGTTCCCGAAAAAAACCCAAATTCAGAAACCTGTGAAATGGAGCTCAGGCTAATTAAAAATGTTGTGAGTAAAATTAAATTTTTCATCTAGCTAAAACTAATCAGTGAAATTACAAAAGATATTATAGGAAAACCTTAAAAAGAGTTAATTTCTTGAATCTTTACCCCAAAATAACTTGTTTCTTATAGTTTTAAAGAAATTATGATCCGGTAACTCTATTAGATTAATAGAAAAATCTGCTTTGCTTATAAATATTTCTTCATTGTTTTCTATAGATACAGATCTACTATCCATAGTTAAAAGAAATTGACTTTCTCTAGATTCTGCTCTTAATCTTATCACTACATCATCACCAACTACCATTGGTCTAAGATTTAAATTATGGGGAGAAACAGGCGTAATTACGAAATTATTAGAACCAGGAGAAATTATTGGCCCTCCACAAGACAATGAATAAGCTGTTGAACCTGTAGGGGTAGAGATAATTAGACCATCGGCCCAATAAGAATTTAAAAACTCATTATCCAAGAAAGCATCAATTTTCAACATGGAAGAAGAGTCTTTTTTATGAACCGTAATCTCGTTTAGTGCAAAATTAGAGGTCTTAATTACAGACAAAGTTTTACTTTTTACTTGAAGTAAAGATCTCTTATCTAATTTATAGTCTTTATTTTTTAGTGCTTTTACAGCTAAAACTATATCCTCTTGAGTAATATTTGCTAAAAACCCTAGTCTTCCAGCATTAATTCCTAAAACTGGAATATTGCTGTCTTTAATCATGGTAACCGTATCTAGTAGAGTTCCATCACCACCAAAACTTATCAAAAGATCAATTCCATTGGCAGATAAATCTTGACCATTAAAAAAATTTATATTAAATCTTTCAATTAATGAAGAATTTTCTTCTAAAGATTGATGGATAAATAGCTGAGTATTTAGCTCGTCTTTTAAAGTAACTATAAGCGCCTCTAAAAATTTTAAACTATTCTCAGAAATAGACTTTCCGTATATAGCAATATTCTTCACTCTAAACTTCTAAATAGTTAATTAAATGATCGTATCTATCTTTGTTTTGATTGGCTATTTCTTCATCGCTAAATATTTCATCTATGGTGTAGTCATATCTAGAAAAGGTTTGCAAAACAGCTCCTAAATTGGTTTGGGTAATTTTAATTGTAAGTTTTATTTGGTTTGTTCCTTCAACAAAATCGTTGTAAAAAGCAAGAATTTTAGAGTCGTTACTTTCAATAATTTGAGCTATTTCTGAAAACTTATAATCCATTTTATTTAAATACAGGATTAAAGTTGCTCCATTTTGAGTAAAACTTGATTGATTACTAAAAATATTTAAAACGTTTTTTCCACTTATAGACCCTTTATAATTGTTTTGATTGTCACAAACAGGAACTACACTTAAGTTATAATTTGAAAGAAGTAGCATAATTTGAAATAAATGGGCATTTCCAAAAACAAACTGCTGCTTGCCAATAAAATTAATTTTAGAGATTAATTCCTTTGAATTATTGAAATCGTAAATCATATCATCAGAAATCAAACCAACAAATTCAGAGCCACTTACAACCGGCAGATGATTTACTTTAAACTCATCCATCCAGTTCAAAGCCTTTTCTATAGACTCATCAATTTTTATAGGTGGAACATCATTTTGTATTAAATCAATTGCCTTCATTTATTATAATTATTTGTAAAAATACAATTAAAGTAGCGATTAAGATAAATTGTCTTTTAATTTTGTGTCATGATCGCATTAAGTGTAAATATCAACAAAATTGCAACATTGAGAAATGCTAGAGGAGGAATTATACCCAATGTTATTCAACATGCTAAAAACATAGAACTTTTTGGGGCTAATGGAATTACTGTTCACCCAAGGCCTGATGAGAGACATATAACTTATCAAGATGTTAGAGAATTAAAGAAGGTTCTAAAAGTGGAACTAAATATTGAAGGAAATCCAAAAGAAAATTCTTTTATAGATCTGGTTTTAGAAACTAGACCTAGTCAAGTTACCTTAGTTCCTGATGAAAGTGGTCAACTAACTTCCGATCATGGCTGGGATACAATAAAAGAAAAAGACTTTTTATTTGAAATGATTCAACTTTTTTCAAAAAACCATATAAGAACCTCTTTATTTATAAATCCAGAAGTAAAACATGTACAAGGAGCTAAGGAAATTGGATCAGATAGAATAGAACTTTATACAGAAAGTTATGCAAGTTCTAGTGTTTCAGATTTTGAAAAAGCTATTGAACCATTTGTAAAAGCAGCCAATAAAGCCAATGAATTGGGAATAGAAATAAATGCTGGGCATGATTTAAATCTGGAAAATTTAAAATTCTTTGCAACAAATATTCCAAACTTAAAAGAAGTCTCTATTGGTCATGCACTGATTGCAGATGCTCTAAATTATGGAATGGAAAATACAGTTAATCTTTATCTCAGAGCTCTTTTAAAATGAAACTTAATTTCAAAAAAATAGGTGAAGGAAAACCACTATTAATATTACATGGATTATTCGGCTCCTCTGACAACTGGGGAACACTTGGAAAGAAATTCGCCGAAAATAATTTGGTTTATTTAATAGATCTTAGAAACCATGGCAGATCTCCTCACAGCAAAGAGATGAATTATGACCTTATGGCGGATGATTTGCTTGAGTTAATGGAGGATGAAAACATTAATTCTCCTATAATTCTTGGGCACTCTATGGGAGGGAAGGCAGCTTTATTATTTGCAGAAAAATATCCAAAACATATAGATAAATTAATTGTGGCTGACATTGGAACAAAGGCTTATCCCATGCACCACGATGAGATTCTAAAAGGGTTAAACAGTGTTAACTTACAAGAAATTTCAAGTAGAACTCAGGCACAGCAATCTATCCAAGTTCATATTGACAATTTAGGTATCCAACAATTTTTGCTAAAGAACTTATATTGGATTGAAAAAGGAAGATTAGCATGGAGAATGAATCTTAAAGATATAGAGAAAAATATTGGAGAGATTTTAGTGAAAATCAACGTCCACAAAAATCCTATTGATACACTTTTTATTCGTGGAGAAATGTCCAATTATATATTGGAAGAAGATTTTCAAAGCATACTAGAATATTTTCCCAATGGGAGAATCAAAACAATTCCTAAGGTCGGACATTGGTTACATGCTGAAAATCCAATAGAATTTTACCAAATTGTAAATGAATTTGTCAGCCAATAAAAAGGAAGTGATTTACTGCTTGTTGAGTTGCATCTCAATATCAATTTCAGAGTTTATTGTAAAACCCATTGTGTCAATTACAAATGGTATTATCCCTTTTAGAAAACAAATGTCTTGTTGAATTGACAATATTTGATAATCGGATACCAATCCAGTTGTTAAATCTGTAATTAGTAAGTTGTTATCATCATTGGATAATTCCCAGGTTCCTTCACTAGTAATATCAATAGGAACACCTGGCAAGGTTTGTCCAAGAATATCAATTCCTTCAGTAACAAAATTTAATGAATTTGAGCAAGTATATTCTGGAAATTGAAAGTACCAATAGCCAGCATCATTAGCTTCTCCTGAAACAGTTTGGCTTCCTAAAATAGGAATATCAATTTGTGTCTCATATTGTAAATTGGTAATATTCCAATCACCATTTAATAAGTAGGAATTTGAATATATACACGAACCATTGTCGTCAGTGGCATTTGGATTGTAATTGATTGAATTTGAGTCTGTACATCCTAGTATAATACAAGAATTATCGTCCTTATCAGCCGATGGATTATAATTAGTTGCTGTTGGATCTGTACATCCATCTTTCCCGCAAGATGCTAATATAAAGCTTAAGAATAGAATACTCGATATTTTTAAAAATCTTTTCATATAAATTGTTATTCAAATATAAATTTATGATTTATTCTGTCATTTTGCAAAAGACAATCTACGATATAAAATCCTTTAGGTAAAAAAAGTAATTTGATTTCTATTTGTTTTTGATTATCAAATCTATCGTTGTAAACAACTTTCCCTGTCAAATCGTAGATTTTTACAGTAAAATCTTCTTTCTGTTGGAAATCCATTACTAAATTCTTGTTTGAATTCATAAACTTCACATTGATAGTTTTATTTTTGGAATTTAATACGGACAGAGGGGAATTTATTGAAAACATTAGGGATACTGGTAAATGATCACTCATAAAAAAAAGAGCTCTAGCTATATCTTGTGGTACTTGTGAATTATTGGCGCTGTTAATAGATTGATTGAAATAACTACCATCTTGACCATCTGCAATATAGGTATTGGCTATGTATTCTATCCCTGAGCTCCCATCGGAAACATCATTTGATATAAAAATAATATCAAATCTATCGTCCATTCCACCGTACGCTCCACCTGCATAACCACCCGTTGCAGATCTTGTACTTTGAGTATGTACATTCTTATAGAAACTGTTGTTATGCCAATTTCCCATTTGGTTAATTGGGTCTATTAAGTCTAAGCCTTGCCCATAAAGAATTTCTTGACAAGCTGGTTCGGTATGGTAATAAAAATTAAAATCCCCTCCAACAATCAATCTTTCATACCTATTATTATTTACTAAAAACTGCTTAAAGGTTTCAGCCTCTTGTCTTCTAAGTTCTTCATTAGTGGAACTACTTCCTGCTTTTAAATGAATTGAATAGATGTATATAAAGCTGGTATCGTTAACAATCCCTAATTGATTTTTATAATAAAGAACATATTCACTAATATCTCTAAGCTGGGTTGGTATTTGTTGCTGAGAATAAAGTTCAAATTTATTTTGATCATAAAAAAGCAAGTTGTCTGTATCGGGACCATCAAAATACAATGCACTTTTAAAGTCATTGTTCGATCCAGAATTTAAAACATTGTTTTTTATTAAAGCTCCCCCATTAAATGAAGTAAGCTCGTTAACTACAAAAATATCAGGCTGAATAAAATCTAAAATCTTTTTTAAAGTATCTACCCTATCTTGTTGAGAAGAAGGGAAATTTAATAGATTGTAATAAGTAATTTTTAAGGAGTCTTGAGCAAAAAAATAAGATAGTGAAATAGTTAAAAAAAACGTAATTAAAAACCTCATGAAGCCTTTTTAACTAAGAACATATAAACCGGGAAATGGTCACTATATCCTCCTAAAAAACTAGAACCGCCATAAGTTCTAAAGGGGTAGCCTTTGTAATTTCCACTTGGATTTTTTAAAAAAGATTTATTGTAAACTACAGACTTATAAAAACTAAAAGAATTATACATATTATCAGTATCAATTTCAGATGGATTAACAATTAAAGATGGTGTTAATATAAATTGGTCAAATAAATTCCACTGGTCTCTGTAAGCTAGAGTTCCGATTCCTTTTTTGTAATGATCGTACATGGTATTATACATTTGATTGTTTCTTAAAAGTGTAGATCCGTTGGCATGTAAAAAATCTTTAATACTTGGTGAGATAGGATCGTCGTTAAAATCGCCCATTACAACCACCTTTGCTTTTTTATCTATTTGCTTAATAGAATCTACAATCGATTTGGTCAACTTAGCAGCTTCTATACGTTTTGGTCTACTTTTTGCCTCACCTCCCCTTCTCGATGGCCAATGAACTACAACAAAGTGAATTTCTTCTCCAAGTAATTTACCAGAAACTACCAGTTGATCTCTAGATCTGAACCTGTCGTTACCAGGAATTTTAAATTTAACCGATTTACTAGAAGTTACTTTAAAATGTAAAGGATCGTAAATTAACGCACAGTCAATTCCTCTAGCGTCTGGACCTTCATGGTGAACAATTTTATAGTTCTTATCAGCAATTGAAGGCTGACTTACTAAATCTTCTAAAACCAATCTGTTTTCAATTTCACAAACACCAATAACACTTGCACCAAATGGAGTTACTTCTTTACCAAGTGTGTCTATAACAAAAGCCATGTTTTTTAGCTTAAGAAGATACTTAGGGGTATTAAAGTTTTTAGATCCAAAAGGAGTAAAATCTTCTTGCAAAATCTTATTGGTATCAGGGTCTACTATGGTATCAAAAAGATTTTCAAGATTATAAAATGCAATACATTCTAAATTTAGCTCAAGAGACTTTCTGTCTTGAGAATATCCCACTTTAAGGAAAATAAAAAATGTTAAAAAAATTAGATGGACTTTCAAGTTGAGAAATAATTTAAGTTACTTTTGACTAAAAGTAAACAACTTAATTTAATTTCAATACTTTAGGACAAATGATTCTTAATTACTTCCAATCTCGATTTATTTTTCCTTTGCTATTAATGTGCTCCTTTACAGGTTTAAAAGGCCAAACTGATTCGTCATTTGTTCTGGACACTGTTAAAAATATAATTCCAGTATTTACTACTACTGTAGATTTGCTCGACAATGAATTACAATCCCAAGACATAAGTGGTTTATTACAATCTTCCAGAGATGTTTATGTTAATCAAGCAGGATTTAATTTTAGTGCAGCTAGATATAGATTGAGAGGTTATAGCTCTGAAAACACTCGACTATTTATGAATGGAATCCCAGTTAATGATCCAGAAAATGGATGGACGATATGGAGCTATTGGGGAGGATTAAACGATGTTACTAGATATCCGGAAACAAGTTTTGGAATAACTAACTCGGCTGCAAATTTTGGAAGTATTGGAGCATATTCTTATATATCTGCTCTTCCATCAGTGAAAAGAACCGGATCTAGGGTCTCTTATGCTTCAACCAACAGGTCTTATAGAAATAGAGCAATGTATACTTACAATTCTGGTCTTAACAACAAAGGCTGGGGATTTTTAATAAGTGGTTCTTCTAGGTGGTCTGATGAAGGATATGTTCCCGGATCTTATTATAGTTCTGGAAGTTATTTGTTATCTATTGAAAAGAAATTTAATGAAAACCATACTTTAAACTTCATGGCTTTTGGAGCACCAACCGTACAAGGAAGACAAGGTATTGCTGTTCAAGAAACTTATGATTTAACTGGAGATCCTTTTTACAATCCTTACTGGGGTTATCAAACTCAAAGTGACGGAAGCCTTAAAAAGAGAAATGCAAGAAGTAGAGACAACCATAAACCATATATGACCTTGGGTCATTACTGGAAAGTTTCAGAAAAACTAAATATACAATCTAACTTTTATGCCATTACAGGAAAAACAAGTAATACGAATTTAAACTGGGTAGATGCAAATGATCCAAGACCAGATTATTACAAGTATTTACCAAGTTATTTTGTAAACGATCAAGGAACACTTTCTGGAAATCAAATTATTGAAAACCAGGAACAGTACAACAATATTTCTCAACAGTGGCAGCAGAACAACCCAGACTATACACAGTTAAATTGGGATTTAATGTACAATGCCAACTACAATAATTTATATACTCAAAATAATATTGGAAATATTGATTCCTCTTTTACAGGTAGAAGATCTAAATATATTGTGGAAGAATACCGATTAGATCCAAGACATTATGGATTTAATAGTTTTGGAAAGTATGATTTCAATGAAAATAGCAGTTTAAATTTCGGGCTTAACATCAGTAATTATACTAGTAGAAACTACCGTAAGATAAATGATCTTTTAGGAGGTGATTTTTGGGTAGATATTGACCAATTTGCTCTTAGAGATTTTAACGACCCTGCCCTCGCACAGAACGATCTTCAAAACATTAATAATATTGTTGGTAAAGGAGATGTTTTTGGTTACAACTACGACATTCATGTAAATAAAAATGAATTATTTGGCACCTACAGCTACAATAAAAAAAGAATAGAATCCTTTATTGGTTTAAATGCATCTACTACAACATTTTGG
>CALKFX010000110.1 GCA_938084875.1 uncultured Flavobacteriales bacterium
AACGGTGTAAGTAGTAGTAGCAGTTGGTGTGAAAGCAGTAGCATCAGTAATATTATTATCCCAAGCATAAGTTACAGCACCAGAAGCTGTTAAAGTAACTGGATCGCCGTCACAAACAGCGACATCAGCCCCTGCATCTACAGTTGGTAAGGCATTAACAGTAACATCCACAGCGTCGGTTGCTGTACAACCATTGGCATCTGAGGAAGTTACTGTGTAAGTAGCAGTAGCAGTTGGATAGAAAGCGACACCGTCAGAAATATTATTATCCCAATTTATAGAGTTATAATTTATCTTGATATACCAAAGATTTACTGCTCCGTAAGACTCACCAATCCTTAAAACTTGACCATCTGTAAAACTACCAGTCCAAGTGTGTGGGCCAAATGTATTTACAGTTTGTTGATTGACCCCATCTAACTCAATGTATGTATTCCAAGATTGAGACCCATTACCTACACCTGATCCGTATTTTATTTCAATTGTTCCCGACCCGGTAAGAGTTTTTTCAATATATCCTGTAGAGGCTCCACCCTGTAGAAATGCTGTACCTTCAGAAATTGGTGGAAGTTGTGCACTTTCTCCCGTGTACCTGAATACATTAAACTGATAGCTAAATCCATTAGAATTTAAATGAGATTGTAATTCTGTGTTCGATGAAATGTTAGCAAAAGATATGCTATCTTGAGGTCCGGTTGCTGTAAGTGTTACATTATCACCTTCACAGATTGAAATGTCATTACCTGCATCTACAATTGGCGATGATAATATTGTCACATCTTGCGTAGAAGAATCTGGACAATTTCCAGGTGTTACATATTTAATGGTATAAGTCCCCGCTGAAGAAGCATCTAAATCTATAACACCATTTGTCATTACCAGTCCAGTAGTAGAGCTAAACGTACCACCCGCTGTTCCAGAAATAGTTGGTGTTGGATCGGTATCATCCGAACAATAACTACTCGCAGAGTAAGCAAAAGTAGCATCGTCTTGTGGATTTACCGTTACTACCACATCATCTGTTGCAGAACAACCGCTGGCATCTGTTGCAGTTAATGTGTAGGTAGCAGTAGCTGTAGGCACAAATGCTATTCCATCAGTAACTCCGTTATCCCAGGTATAATTATTATTTAAACTTTGAACTTCTTGAGCTGAAATTGCAGTATTCCAAATACCTACTTTATCAATTTTTCCCTCCCAATAAAAATTGTTACCATTCCAGGACCCTATTTTAGAGTTTTCCGATGAAGTTGCAATATTTCCAGTTGAAGTTGAAGTTGCGTCTAAAGCTCCATTAATATACATATTATTATTATTACCATCTCTAGTAACTACTACGTGATACCATGTGTTAGCAGAAAGTGGAGTAGATGAGTTGAAGGAATTTGCACCAGTTAAATAAGAATTAGTGCCATCTACAGAACTATAATAAATTTTAATGTAATTGTTATTAACATACATCTGTATTGGCCAGCCAGAACTAAAAAAACAATCAAATCCGCTATTTGAGGAATAAAAAATCCATGATGAAAAACTCCAAGAATTTCCTGAAAAAACGTTATTAAACCCGGTTCCTAAGTCTATATCATTATTAATTCCATTAAATAGATAGGCAGAATTTGAATTACCTGATAAATCGCTAGTTAACGTTGCGCCATTAACGTTTCCATCAGACCCTGTTCCATTTTCATTATTTGCATTGCCATCAAAAGGCCAAAAGCCGATTGAACCATTACTAGAATTTCCTGATGAAAGTGTTACATTATCACCTTCACAGATTGAAATGTCATTACCTGCATCTACTGTTATTGAGCAAGAAGTTAAAGGCGCATTATCAGTCACCCAAGTTGCTCCAAAAATTGTTCCATCGTACCCGACACTACTTAAATCATTTAAGGTAGCACCAGAACCTTCAGAAAAATTGTAATAAATATCTAGGTTGGCTTCATTTCCTGTCAATGTAGTATTGTAATTAGCAAGTATTTCACTTGGAGTTCTTGCAACTGACCAAACTCTTGCTTCAGTCATCATACCATCATAATAATAACCGTTCGTTGAAGAATTGAAAGAACTCGATTCTGATCCATCTCCTAAAAAGCCAAATCTTGTAACTCCGCTTTTGCCAATATCATCCCCTGAATGCGCGTTTACTTTTTTAGCAACCTCTAAACCATCTACATATATTATTTTGTCAGTTCCATCGTAAACAACCGCTGCATGATGCCAAGTGCCATTTACTAAATTACTATTTGTGGAAGACCAAAAATCATCAATAACACCTCCATAGGATGTAGTATGAAATCCAATACGACCATCACCTTCTACACTGAAATTCCAATATTCGCTTCGGTCAAAACAAATTAACGCCCAATTAGAAAAATCTCCAGCAGTATTAAAAGAAGTTTTAAACCACACTTCTGCAGTTAATGCAGAAATTGGAGAAGAGTAAGATTTATTTATTGCGACATAGTCGTTAGTCCCATCAAAACTTAATGTAGTTTGACTTTTTAAAGATGTATAGATAAGTACGAAACATAATATTGTAATTATTTTTTTCATTTTTAAGAATTTTTGCAAAAATACAAAAATAAGTTAGCAATTTTTTTCGGTTTTCTTTTTTAATAACTAGAAAATTAATTCTCTTTCTGAACATTCTACTGTAGTTATATTATATAACGAATTTTGTCCGATACATTTAATTTAAGTAAGAAAAAGAACGATCTTTAAAAATGCTATTATAAAATTCAACGAAGTTGAAATCATTGAAAAGCAAATCTCCAAAAAAACTTATAAAAAAAGCCTTTTATTCTGTCTAAGCCATTAAAAATTTAGGGTTTATAAAAATCAAATATTACGTTATTTTTTTAAAATTATTAAGCTTCTATAGGCATAGGAATAAAGAATTTTATATTATGAGAAAATTTATTGATATTCCATATGAAATTTTAAAACCTTTGAAAATTCTAGCTATTAAAGAAGAAAAAGACTTGAAAAACTATATTCAAGATATTTTAGTCTATCATGTTGGAAAAGCAAAGTAATTTTAATGACAATAAATTCTTAAAAAATAGAATTATTTAATTTCTAAAGCAATTTGCCAATTGTCCCAAAGCAAAGCAACTGTATTTTCCTTTACTAAGAAAAGTAATTTTTCAGTGATTTTAGATTCTTTCTTTGGAGAAACTTCTACTCTTAATTGGTCCAAGTCTTCATCATAGTTATATGCTCCCCACTGCTTAGCTTTTTTATTAAAAATAACGACACACTTTTTTTCATTTGGAATTATAAACAAAGAATATTTACCAGCCGGTAATTTCTTTCCTTCTACAAAAAGTTCCTTATCCGTTTCAAAAGTTGTTGCTTCATTTGCACCAGCTCTCCATATTTTATTAAAAGGGACTAGTGCACCCCAAATTTTTCTGTTCTTTACAGATGGACTTCCATAATCTATAGAAATAGTTGCTGTGTTTATTTTTCCAGTTACACTTTCTCTTGGACTAGCTTTTGCTTTTTGTCCCAAAGCAAAATTAGTAGTTGCAATGAAGATTAACAGTAACCCGATAATTTTTTTCATAGTATATTTTTGATGATAAAACAATAGAACTTTTAAGCTATTAAATATATAATTAAACTGGCAAGAAAATTTCTTTGTGTATATATCTTTTTTCAGCTCTTTCAATAATTAAAGAATAAAGAGAATTTTTATTGTTGATTTTTGTAAGATCTCTCAACTCTTTAGCGTCTTTTAGATATTGTTTAAAAACAAACTCTGAATATTTATTTGGTGGACAATTTAGTAGCGAATCTTTATACCTAACCCACATTTCGTTAAACATATCTTCATTTAATTCCTGATGAGCCAAATCAAAAAGCAAAAAATCCCATGCCAACTTAGCTTCAAAACTTTTAAATAAGCTTTTAAATGGTTCTTGGAATCCACACTCTTTTAATTCTTTTAAAATTAGGTAAGAACTAGAATTATTTCTTCTAACAAGCTCTTGATAAACAATATAGAAAAAATAATACTCCTTCTCAAGGTCGTAATCGTTCTTTATATTTTTAATTAATTCATTTATAGAAATTTCTTCGTTATTTATGCCATAGGCTATGAATATGGCTTGGTGAATAAACTTATTGGTCATTCTAATACACGTGGCCCTATCTTCAATGGTAATCACTTTACAGAATTCTACATTTCTTAAAAGTACAGCCCTGTAAATAGCATTAAAAATTCCATCCTCAAATGGCAAACTTTTTACAAGCTTTAAACTGCTTATCCAAGGAGATTCTTGCCATTGTTTTTGTTTCATTTATTGTTCTATAGAATTAGCTTCAAAATAAGCAATTTCACTTTCTAAAGTTGTATAGTCTATTTGAATGGGGTTGCAACAGGTCTCACAATCTTCAATATAAGATTGGCCACTTACAGAAACATCTAACAACATAGATATTTTTTCCCAGCAATAAGGACAGTCAAAAAAATATTCTTCCATAAATATTCTTTTTTAATTTTCCATCCACCTTTCGTACCACATTTGGAACATTAAAAAGTACCACAATTTGGAATCATATTCTTTCCTTCCCCCATAAAAATCAACCTTTAACTTTGCAATAAACGCCCAATTAAAAATCCCTTGTTTTTCTATACGATTTTCGCTTAGATATTCTTCAACATGGTTTCTTAGTTCGTTTTTAAGCCATTTTGCAATAGGGATTGCAAACCCCATTTTAGGCCTGTCTAAAAGCTCCTTGGGGATGTAGTCGTGGGTAATGTCTCTTAAAATTCGTTTTTTTATCCCATTTTGGTATTTGTACTCATCTGGAAGTTGTGCTGCAAACTCTAATATTCTGTGATCTAGCATTGGTTCACGACCTTCTAAACTATTTGTCATTGTCGCTCGGTCTACTTTTTGTAATATATCGTCTAGCATATAGGTTTGAAAGTCAATAGCCATCATATACGACAATGGAGATTTAAAATCCTCTAACATCTCTTTACTTTGAAACATGGTTGACAAACTTGTAAACTCAGACTTCATGACGCTTTTCATTTGCTTATCGTTGAACTGCTGACTTAGACTTAGCATTATTTCTTTTTTATTTGAATTTTCAAGAAAAGTCTTTAATCTTTCATAGCGATTATGAAAATTGTATTTGTTCCTAAAAATAGGAATATTTTCAGATGACATATTTTTCATTGCACCAGCGAGAAATGTCCGTATGGCCTTGGGAACTAAATTTAAAGTTTTCCCATAACGATGCATGTAGTCATATCTGTTATATCCACCAAAGATTTCATCTCCTCCATCTGCACTTAAAGCAACTGTAACATCTTTTCTCGCTGCTTTTGAAACAAGAGTTGTGGGAATTGCACTAGAATCAGCGAATGGTTCGTCATAGAAAAAAGGCAAATCCTTAATCATTTCAATTGCTTCTTCTTCGCTACAATTTATTTCTGTGTGGTCAGTTCCGAGATGTTCTGCAATGTCTCGAGCATAAGGAGCCTCATTTAACCCAATGTCTGGTACACCAATTGTAAAAGTTTTAAGTCTAGCTGTTGATTCTGTCTGAATTAAAGAAGCTACAGTGGCGCTGTCATACCCGCCACTAAGAAAAACTCCTACAGGAACATCTGCTACCATTCTATAGTTAAATGCAGATTTAAGAAGTTTTTTAGTTTGAATTTTTGCCTCCGGAAAAGATAGATTTAGTTTGGGTTGATTATAAAAATCATATACATTCCAATATTGGATCTCTTCCTGAGATCTGTTCTCTAAATTTATCTTTAAATAATGTCCAGGTTTGATTTTCCCACAATTTTTAAAAATACAATGTGGTGTTGGCACATTGCCGTATTGCATGAAGGCTGCAACTGCATTCAGGTCTAGCTTTTTCTCAAATTCAGGGTGTTCATGAAAAGACTTTAGCTCTGAAGAAAATAAAATTAAATCATTTTTTTGGTAATAAAATAGTGTTTTTACACCTGCTCTATCTCTAATAAAAACTACTTCTTGTTTTTTTTCATCGAATAAAGCAATAGCAAACATTCCAATAAATCTTTCAACTGCTTTTATGCCCCACTCTGTATATGCATGAAGAATCATTTCAGTATCAGATTCTCCATTGAAACGATGACCCAACTCTAATAACTCATTTTTAATTTCTTGGTAATTATAAATTTCTCCATTGTAAGTTATGTGGAGATGGTTCAAGGTCATAGGTTGTTTACCGGCCTGACTTAAGTCAATTATCGATAGCCTCTTATGGCCAAAACCAATTACCGCATTTTTAGATTTTAATAGTGAATTGCCTTCACCATCCGGTCCACGATGATTAAGTGGCTCAATCATGGATTGGATGGTTGACTTATTTGATTTTTTATGAAAATCTATAAAACCTGCAATTCCACACATGGCTTACCCTTCGATTAATATATTATTTTATGAAATAATATTTATGGTTGAGGCCCAGAATTTCCATCGTTTAATTGATCTATTTCAATTTCACTAACTAAACCGTCTTCAATATTTTCTCCGTTGCAATCGATAGTATAATCGTAAGTATTTAATGGAATTTTATTTTCATCAAAACACGTTCCGTCCTTACACAATATTTTAGTAGCTACATTGTCGCAATCCCCATTGCCATAGTCAATTAGAGCAATTGTTTTACAATCTTTTAAATATTTGACTTTGCCAGAAACAATACAATTACAATCGTCAGAAATTACAATTGGTTCGTATACAAACTTGTGTAATCCGGATAGCTTGTCACAGTTGTATTTAACATCTAGTTTTTTATCTAATTTACAGCATCCGCAGAGTAGACTAAATATGACCAAAGAAAAAATAGATTCTCTCATAATTCAAAGTTAACTAAATAAACTAATATAAATCTGTTGGAATATTGAAAATCAGTACTTTATAATTTTAACAACATTTGTTACGTCTCCGTAAACTACTTTTACTAAATAAACCCCTTTAGAAAAAGATGCAATATTGACTTTACTTTTATTAGAGCTAGCAATTAAAACTCCAGTTAAATCAAAAATTTCAGTAGTTATATTCCCATTAAAATTTGTAATGGAAATATTTAATAAATCTTTTGCAGGGTTAGGTGAAACAACTAGTTCACTTCTGTATTCATTTCCAAATCCTGTATTAGAAGACGCCCCATAAACATTATCGAAATAAATGATATTATCCTGTGATCTTCCTCCCAAATCAAAATCAGGGAATATTACAATTTGGTCTTTTGTTACTGGGAAGACCCCTATTCTTGAAGAAAAGTCAAAAGTAATTTTCTCCCATTGATTAATTAAAGTATTTGCTATTTTAATTTCTGGCTGAGCAGCACTTGTGGCATCAACAAATTTAATTCCTACATCACTTATTACAGACTTCCATACCATTATAGACACAGTACAATTATTATTATTAAAAGAAAAAGAGCCTATATCTGATCCATGCATTGACTCACACCCTGCCCAGGGTTCACCAGCTTGTAAAGCAGTAAATTTAGCTACAGTTGCTGAAGTGTTAATTCCTGATGGATCTGGATTTGCTACTATTTCTAGCGCTGGGTTGGTGTCGTTCTCGAATGTTGTCCATGTCCAATTTAACCCATTTCCACCCAACTCAAAATCAATAGGAACATTTTGTGCAAATGGAAAAATAGTTAAGAAGAGTAGAGCTAGGGTGTATATAATTTTCATATTGAAAGCAAGTTAAAGAAATTTCAATTAAAATTTTTTATCATTTGTTAATTAATTCATAACAATTTAACCAAATTTTTTACAAAAAGATTGTTAAGAAATATCCAAAGAATAATGTAAATCCAAAAGCCAGCAGGGATTAAAAAAACAAAAAAAATTCCCCATTAAATACTCGGTATTCCACTCCAAAGACCTAACCCTTCACAAACGCCGCCAATATAGCCTTGGTAACTAAATAAATTATTATTCATCTATCACATTATTCAAATCTCTAACATCCATAATTAGCTTTCCATTATCTAATGACTTAAAATTAGTGGCAAAATTTTTATTCCAAATAATATCATCAACTACATATGATTTTCTTGCTCTTGTCCTTTCTGAATAAATCTCATCGAATCCATTAACAAATATCAAAAACTCAGGCTGTTGTTTGATGATCTCTTCTTTCGTCTTTTCCCAGAATGGACTTTCTTCATCTATCTTATGAACAAGGGTCCAGGTGAGAGCCATAATATCAATTTTAGGTAATGTAATAGGTACTTCGAAATAAGTTCTAACCATTACCCCCTCATTATTCTCTTTATTAAACATGGTGATGATTTTTGCTTCTACATCTTGAAGAACAACATCTCTCAAGTTGGTTAATTTAAATTTAAAACTGTAGCCATCTTCATACTTTGAAAAAACAAATTTATCTGCAAATTTTAGCTTTGATCTTGGTCTTGAAAAGCGACCATAAAGAAGTCCAGTAGCTAGTGAAAAAGACATAAACCCCAAAAAAGCTTCAATAGCAGCAACCATTTGAGTAGGAATTCCAACAGGAGATAAGGACCCGTAACCAACAGTTGTAAATGTTTGGATAGAGAAAAAAAATACTTGAAAGAATATTGGTCCATTTTCAGGGCTAACCCCTGCAATATTTTCACTTCCAAAATATAGATAAACTATAGTGAAAAGTAGGTTGAAAATAATATACCCAACAAACAAAATTGTAAAAAACCAAGTCCAAGAAATTTCAACTAAATACTTAAAAATATCTCTTATTCCCTTGGATGACCCTTTTTTTATGACGTTGTAAGACCCGTCAGAGTTAATCATTCTCTTTACTTTTTCATCAATTTTAGTCCCAATCCCAGGATCTTTAATTTCATTGGCCATCTGTGAATCTTTGCATATAAAATTAATCAATTTTAGTAAAGGTTTTAAAAGACAAATAGAGAGAATAAATTCACGCATCTATTTTTTATTAAAAAGTAAGTATCGCTATTTTATTTTATATTTGAGATAATCCAGATGTTAAATAAATTATTTGTTGTAATACTATTTTTAGTAGGTAATTTTTTTTCTATTGCACAATTGCATCAAATTACTTTTCAAGTAGATATGACTAAC
>CALKFX010000111.1 GCA_938084875.1 uncultured Flavobacteriales bacterium
GTGGCGCGGGGGGGAATCGAACCCCCGACCTCAGGGTTATGAATCCTGCGCTCTAACCGTCTGAGCTACCGCGCCATTTAAGGCGACAAATATAGATAAATTTAGAAAATTAGTACGCTACATATTATTCTATTGTTAAATAATAATTTGAGGATTTTTTCTGTTATGTAAACATTGTATTTAATTTTTTCTATATTGGCAACAATAAGTAAAGAATATACATCGATATGAGTAAAACAAAATCAGAATTTGAATATATTATAAATACCTCCCCTATTATTTTGTTTAACTGCTTGACTACAGCAAGTGGCTTATCTGAATGGTTTTGCGACGATGTTAATCTCAAAGACGATAAATTTACATTTTTTTGGGACGGTAGTGAAGAAACTGCTACTCTAAAAAATGTAAAAAAAGGTGAATCTGTTAAATTTCAGTGGGACGACGATGAAGGAGAAGATTACTATTTTGAAATGGCCATAAGAATAGATGACCTAACTAAAGAAGTTGCACTAATTATTACCGATTTTTACGAAGACGATGAAGATGAATTAAGATTACTTTGGGACAATAATATTCATAAATTAAAGCAAGCTATTGGGGGATAAATACATTTAATAATCTTTTAAATTAAAATAATTTGAAGAGAATTAGTTGGTTGGTAATATCCTCATTCCTAGGTCCATTTTTATTGAATTTCATTATCTGGATGGTTATCCTTGATATGCAGTTTTTGTGGCTGTATATTGATGATCTCATGGGGAAAGGATTAGAGTGGAATATTATTTTAGAACTATTAATTTATGCATCTGCAAATTGGGTTCCTTTAGCACTTCCTCTATCAGTTTTATTGGCTTCAATTATGTCGTTTGGGAGTTTAGGAGAAAAAAAAGAACTTCTCGCAATGAAAGCATCGGGAATCTCGTTGTTTAAAATAATGAAGCCACTAATGGTTGTTATTTTGTTTGTTGCTCTATTTGCCTTTTATTTTACGAATAGTCTTTGGCCAGTTGCCAACTTTAAAATGAGAGTTCTTCTAAGAGATATCCAAAAAACTAAAGTAGCATTAGTTCTTCAACCAGGAATCTTTTTTAAATCTGACCTATTTTCAATTAGAGTTGGTGAAAAAGATAGAAATGGAATAGAATTTAACGATGTATTAATTTATGATCAAAGTAATATAAATAAACAAAAACTTGGCTCATGGTCCTATAAAAAAGACCCTAGAGATTACAAAAGAGTTATTAGAGCAAAAAAAGGGAAATTAATTAATCCAGAAGACAGATCTAAATTGGAACTTGAGCTTTCAGACGGTTATATGATTCAAGAGTGGAATCCAGAATCTTTTAAAGATTCCAAGGTTCCCTACACAAAATATAATTTTAAAAAGACAGTTATATCCTTTGAACTAAACGCATTTGAATTTCAAAGATCTAGTGAAAGCTCCTATAAAAGAGACGAATATCTTCTCAGCTTAGGTCAAATATATACTTTAAATGATTCTATTATAGAGCAAAAAAATAAACAATATGAAAAAATTAATGGTCTTATAACGGACCAAATATCTTTATTAAAAGATTCTAGCCATAAATGTTCAAAGATTACACAAGATTATTTTCAAAAAGTAAGTGAAATACAGTCCAAAAAAGGAATTAAAAGAGACCACCAAATAGCTATTAAAAAATTAGATCAATTAAGAAATCATATAAAAGTTGCTAAAGCAAAAGATAAATCTGCTGAAAATTTCATTTCTAATTTAAAAATAGAATGGAATAGAAAATTCACTCTTTCCTATGCAGTTTTCATGTTGTTTTTTTTAGGAGCTCCTTTAGGTGCAGTTGTGAAAAAAGGTGGACTAGGATGGCCTGTGATTACTGCAATTTTGATTTTTTTAATTTACTTTGTGCTAACAAGAGCTGGAGAAGAAATGGCTTCGAACTATACCATGTTGCCTAGGACTGGAATGTGGCTTAGTTCTATATGTATAACTCCAATTTCAATATTTATTTTCTATAAAGCTAACAGAGACGCAAAGATTTTTGAATTAGAATGGTACCAACGAATAATTAAAAAATGAAAGTATTGCAAATATGTCATAAACCACCTCTACCCTCAACAGATGGTGGTTGTATTGCAATTAACAATATATCTAGAGGTCTGATTAAGGAATTGGGTTCTATTAAAGTATTGACTATAAATACATTAAAACATCCTTTTAACCTAAAACACTTTGACAAAAACTACATCAAAAATTCTAAAATAGAGTCAATATTTGTGGATACCAAACTAAATATTGTAGATGCATTTTCAAATTTGGTTACTTACGACTCTTACAATATTTCAAGATTTTTTTCACCAGATTTTAATGCTCTGATAATTAAGA
This sequence comes from uncultured Flavobacteriales bacterium, assembly GCA_938084875.1. Taxonomy (GTDB): domain Bacteria; phylum Bacteroidota; class Bacteroidia; order Flavobacteriales_D; family Parvicellaceae; genus MED-G20. The sequence continues at coordinate 2,381 of CALKFX010000111.1, forward strand.
CATTAAAATCTGATAGTTTTGATATTGTACTTTTGGAAAGTTTATTTACAACACCATATATTGAAACTATAAGAAATTATTCTACTTCTAAAATTATATTAAGGTCTCATAATTTAGAATATATAATATGGAAGAGACTCTCAAAAGAAAGTGTAAACCCAGCAAAAAAAATATACCTCAAATTACTTTCTAGTCAACTAAAGAACTATGAATTAAATATTTTAAAAAAAATTGATGGAATTGCTACAATTAGTAAACAAGACAAAAATATGTATTTAGAACTTAACTGTCCTGTAAAAACTGTAACTATCCCATTTGGAATAGAAACTAAAAATTACAATTATAACATCAAAAATAGAGAGGACGGCAAATTAAAGTTTTTTCATCTGGGAGCTATGGACTGGAAACCAAATCTTGAAGCTGTGGGTTGGCTTCTAGACGAAATATGGCCTGAAATTCAAAAAAAAATTCCAAATGCAGAACTACATCTTGCAGGAAAAAATATGCCAGATTGGTTATTTAAAAAGAAAGATAATAATGTATTTAATCACACAGAGGTCAAAGACTCGTCGAAATTTATTTCTGAGCATGATGTAATGTTAGTTCCATTACTATCTGCAGGTGGGATAAGAGTTAAAATTATTGAAGGAATGGCGCATGGGAAAGCAATTATTTCTACTAAAATTGGTGCAGAAGGTATTGATTATAAAAATGAAGAAAATATTTTAATAGCTAATTCTCCACAAGAATTTTGCAAACAAGCTTTGAAAATTAACACAGAAAAAACTGACTATAAAAAAATAGGTAAAAACGCTAGAGAACATGTCTTAAAAACCTATGATCAAAATAAAATATCAAAAAAGTTAGTTGATTTTTTTGAATCTGTTTTATGACAATTATTTATTTTACATCTCGTTTCCCATATCCAATCAATAAAGGTGATAAGTTAAGGTCCTATTATCAAATTAAAGAACTTTCCAAAAGTCATGAAATTCATTTGATATCGCTTTCAGAGAAATCTATTTCGGAGAAAAATATATTGGCTTTAAACAAATATTGTAAATCAATAACAATTTATAAAATGATTTTTTTTAAAAGAATTTTCAATCTTTTTAAAACTTTATTTAATAATAAACCTTTTCAAGTAAATTATTTTTATCATTATTCAATACAAAAAAAATTAAACAATAAAATTGCTGAAATTAATCCTAATTACATCTTTTGTCAATTAGTAAGAACAGCTATGTATGTTAAAAACAATCATACTAATGCTAAAGTTTTAGACTACATGGATTCTTTATCCAAAGGTATGGAAAGAAGAATTAAAATTTCAAATATTTTCATGAAACCATTTGTTATAATGGAATTTCAAAGACTTAAAAGATTCGAAAATTTAGCATTTGAATTTTTTAATAAACATATCATTATTTCTGAAAATGACAGAAAAGAAATAGCACACAATAAAAAAGATGAAATTGAAATAATTGGCAACGGGATTGATACAAATTATTTTCAAAAAATAGATACAGAAATTAAATACGATATTGTTTTTATTGGAAACCTTAGCTACCTTCCTAATATTGAAGCTGCAAATTTTATAGCCAAAGAAGTTCTTCCCAAACTACTTGAAAAACTTCCAAAAATAAAAATTTTGATAGCAGGAAGTAATCCATCCAAAAGAGTTGTAAAATTGGCCAATAATAATATTGAAGTACAAGGTTGGGTCGAAGATATTAGAAAAACCTACAGCAGCGGTAAAATATTTTTTGCTCCAATGACTATTGGGAGTGGATTACAAAATAAATTATTAGAAGCTATGTCATCCAGTATTCCTTGCATAACATCAGAACTTAGCAACAAATCTTTAAAAGCAATAGAGAAAAAAAATATTTTAATTGGACGATCAGTAAATGAATATGTTAATCATATAATTTCACTTCTAAATGACGAGAAAATAAGAAAAAAAATTGGAGAAAGCGGAAGAAAATATGTGATTAAAAATTACAACTGGAAAACTGCAAACGATAAATTATTAAGATTATTAAAATCTAAACAAAATTTTTAGTTGGATTATATAATTAAATTTGCAAAAAATTATCTATTAGCATGAATACAATCGAGGAAGCATTAGAAGATATCAAGCAAGGGAAAATAGTTATTGTTGTTGATGATGAAGACCGAGAAAATGAAGGCGATTTTGTTACCGCTGCAAGGAATGCAAATCCTGAACTAATTAATTTTATGGCCACACATGGCAGAGGGTTGATATGTACGCCGCTTGTTGAACAAAGGTGTGATGACCTTGGACTTGAGATGATGGTAGATTCTAATAATTCACACTTTGACACTCCCTTTACCGTATCAATAGATTTAATAGGCGATGGATGTTCCACAGGAATATCGGCTGCAGATAGATCTAAAACAGTGCAAGCATTAATCGACCCCAATACAAAACCAAAAGATCTTGGTAAACCAGGTCATATTTTTCCTCTAAGAGCCAAAGCTGGTGGTGTTCTAAGACGCGCGGGACATACAGAGGCCGCAGTGGATTTAAGTAGATTGGCTGGATTTGAACCAGCTGGATTAATTGTAGAGATAATGAATGAGGATGGAACTATGGCTAGATTACCTGAACTTAAAGAAATTGCCAAAAGATTTAATTTAAAAATTGTCACCATAGAATCTCTAATTGCCTACAGAATGCAACACGAAACGTTGATAGAAGAAGTTGTTGAAGTAGATCTACCAACAAAGCATGGTGATTTCAAATTAAAAGCTTTTAAACAAACTACAACAGGAGAAGAACACCTTGCATTAGTAAAAGGAGAATGGGATAAAAACGAATCTGTTTTAGTAAGAGTTCATTCTTCTTGCTTTACAGGTGATATATTAGGGTCCTTAAGATGCGATTGTGGAGATCAATTGACTTCTGCTATGGGAATGATAAATAAAGCGGGCAAAGGCGTTGTATTATACGTTAATCAAGAAGGAAGAGGTATTGGACTTATAAATAAACTAAAAGCCTATAAACTTCAAGAGCAAGGGTACGATACACTAGATGCTAACTTAAAACTAGGTTTTAAAGGGGATGCTAGAGATTATGGAGTGGGTGCTCAAATTCTACGAGCAGTTGGAGTTCAGAAAATGAAATTATTAACCAATAATCCTAAAAAAAGAACTGGATTAACTGGATACGGCTTGGAAATTACAGAAACCGTTGACATAGAAATAGAATGTAATATTCACAATGAAAAATACTTAGAAACTAAAAAAGAAAAAATGGGACATGAATTAAAAATTAAAAAAACCCGTTAACTTATTTGAAAAATTTAAGTACGTTTTTTTCAATTCTTTCAAGAGGATTTTCAAGTTCAGACTTTTGAAATTTTGTTCCACTTACTTTTTCAAAAAGTTCAATATATCTATTTGAAACAGATTCAACAAACTCCTTATCCATTTCTGGAATCTTTTGACCATCTTTTCCTTGAAAGCCATTTTCCATTAACCATTCTCTGACAAATTCTTTACTTAATTGTTTTTGAGGTTCTCCATTTTCTTGCCTTTCTTGATAACCGTCCTTATAAAAATATCGACTAGAATCTGGTGTGTGAATTTCATCAATTAAAAATATTTTACCGTCTTTTTTTCCAAATTCATACTTTGTATCCACTAAAATTAAGCCTCTTTCATCTGCCATTTCAGATCCTCTTTGAAAAACTGCTCTAGTATACTTCTCTAACTTTAAATAATCTTTTTCTTCAACTATCCCCTTTCTTAAAATATCTTCCCTAGATATATCTTCGTCATGGCCAAAATCTGCTTTTGTAGAAGGAGTAATAATTGGTGTTGGAAACTTTTGATGTTCTACCATCCCATCTGGCATTTTAACACCACATATTTCTCTTTTTCCAGATTTATAAGTTCTCCATGCGTGGCCGGTTAGATAGCCTCTTATAACCATTTCTATTTTAAAAGGTTCACAAAAATGGCCTATTGTCACATTTGGATCAGGAGATGAAATCATCCAGTTTGGAACAATATCTTCTGTGGATTTCAAAAACTTTTTAGCCAATTGATTTAAAACCTGTCCTTTGAAAGGAATACCTTTAGGTAAAACAACATCGAATGCTGAAATTCTATCTGTTACAATCATTGTTAAGAATTCATCATTTATATTATACACATCTCTAACTTTTCCATTATATACGCCTTTCTGATTGGGGAAATTAAATCTGGTACTTGTAATTGCTTTCATTTTATTTATTTAAATACTTTAATAATTTTTTTAACTAAAGGGTGCCTAACAACATCTTCTTCATTCAGATTTACAATACTAATATCTTTTTGATTTTTAAATAAATCTAAGGCTAATTTTAAACCACTTTTTTGGTGTTTTGGCAAATCAACTTGAGTAATATCTCCAGTAACAATAAACTTTGCAGACTTACCCATTCTTGTCAAAAACATTTTTAATTGCGCTTCGGTTGTATTCTGTGCTTCATCTAATATTACAAATGCATTGTCTAGAGTTCTTCCTCTCATAAAACCTAAAGGAGCAATTTGAATAACCTTATCTTCTAAATATTCAGTTAATTTTGAGGTAGGAATCATGTCTCTCAAAGCATCGTAAAGAGGTTGTAAATAGGGATCTAATTTTTCTTTTAAATCCCCTGGAAGAAATCCTAAGTTTTCGCCTGCTTCAACAGCTGGTCTAGTTAAAATTATTTTTCTAACTCTCTTTTCTTTTAATGCTTTTACTGCTAAAGCAACTGCAGTGTATGTTTTTCCAGAACCTGCAGGTCCTACTGCAAATAACAAATCATCTTTTTCGATGGCATTTACCATATTAAACTGATTTAGAGATCTTGATCTAATTATTCTTCCTTTATTACCATATATTAAAACATTGTCTTTGGAAAAATTTGTTTTTTCTAGTTGGTATTTTTTTTCAATAATTGATTTTAAAACTATGTCTGATAGAGAACCAAATTTTGAATAATGATTTTCAATCATTGACCATGATTCCAAAAATATCTTAACATTTTTTTCATCTCCTATTACGTTAAGATCTTCATCTCTTAAAATTAACTTTAGTTTTGGATAATTGGTCTTAAGTAAATCTAGATTTTGATTTTTATCTCCAAATATTTCAGATTGAGAAGACCTAGATATATTAATTTTCTTTTGCTGCAAATAAAGAATGGTTTTAAGAAATTAAATTATTGTATTTTTGAATAACAAATGTAATCATTAGGCATAAAATAATTAAAAAAAAACATGTTAATTACACTTACTTCTGACATGGGACTTAAAGATTACTATGTTGCTGCAATGAAAGGGGCAATTTATAGTCAATTACCAGATGCAAAAATTGTAGATATATCTCATAATATTCCACCTTTTGACATATTGCATGCTTCTTTTGTTTTAAAAAATACTTTTAAACAATTTCCTAAAAACACCATTCATATTATAGGCGTAGATGCAGAAAAAAGTGAGGAAAACACCCATCTTATAGTTAAAAATCACGACCAATATTTTATTGGAGCTGATAATGGTATTTTCTCTTTAATTTTTGATAAAAAACCAGATGGGATTTGGAGTATAAATATCAATTCAGAAATTAGTGATTACTCTTTTCCAACCAAAGATATATTCATTCCAATAGCATGCCATCTTTCAAGAGGTGGATTACCGTCTGTAGTTGCTAAAGAAATTCAAGAAATTAAAACCAAGCAACTATTTAGACCTATAATTGACAACAACAGCATTAAAGCAATGGTCTGTTACATTGATAAATATGGCAACTTAATGACCAATGTTACCAGGCAAATATTTAAAGATGTAGGTAAAAACAGAATGTTTAAAATTTTTCTTACTAGATCTGAGTATAGTATCCAAAAAATTTCCAGTAAATACAATGATGTTCCAGATGGTGAAAGAGTAGCAATCTTCGGAAGTAGTGGTTTTTTAGAAATTGCAATTAACAAAGGGGTTCAAGGTTCTGGTGGTGGAGCTAGCCAATTATTTGGAATTAAAATCAATGATATTATAACCATAGAGTTTAGCGAAGAATGATAGTAAGAATTGTTAAACTTATAATATCAAAAGATAAAACAAAAGATTTTTGTTTGTTTTTTAACAACAAAAAAAAACAAATTGAAGAATTTGAGGGTTGTATAAAAGTTGAACTTCTGCAAGACACTAAAGAACCTAGTCTGTATTTTACTTACAGTCATTGGGAAGATGAAGAATCACTGGATAATTATAGAAACTCTGTATTTTTTAAAAATATATGGAATAATACAAAATTGTATTTTTGTGGAAAACCGGAAGCGTGGAGTCTAAATAAACCAACCAATGAATAATTCTAATATTATAATTACCAATATAAAGGAGTTGGTTGGAATACTTCCAAAAAATAAGTTAGTGCTTAGCGGGAAAAAAATGAATGAGCTTTCCATCCTAAAAAATGCATTTATAAAAGTTAAGGAAGATAAAATTGATTCATTTGGTTTAATGAAAGATTTAAAACTAAGAGATGAACAAAATGTTTTTGATGCAAATGGAGGAACTGTTTTACCTTCTTGGAACGATTCTCACACCCATTTAGTATTTGCCAAATCTAGGGAGAAAGAGTTTATCGATAAAATAAATGGTCTTTCTTACGAACAAATCGCAAAAAAAGGGGGTGGTATTTTAAATTCGGCTCTTCATTTAGAAAAAATTTCAGAAGAAACACTTTTTGAAAAGTCTAGGCAAAGGTTGCAAAATATAATTAAACTTGGTACTGGAGCAATTGAGATTAAGAGCGGCTACGGGTTGAGCTTAGAAGGAGAATTAAAAATTCTAAGAACGATAAAGAGATTAAAGGAAACTTTTAATATCGAAATTAAATCTACATTTTTAGGTGCTCATGCTTTGCCAAAAAAATATAAAAATAACAGAAAAAAATATCTTGATTTAATAATCAATGAAATGCTACCAAACATTCATAAGGAAGGATTAGCAGAGTATATTGATGTATTTTGTGAAACTAATTATTTTAACATAGATGAACTAGATAGAATTTTAGATGCTGGAGCAAAGTTTAATTTAAAACCCAAAGTTCATGTAAATCAATTCACTTCGATTGGAGGAATTCAAAAAGCAATAGAGCATAAGGCAATTTCTGTAGACCATTTAGAGATAATGGAAGAAAATGACTACGATACCTTAAGAAATTCATCTACAATTGCTACTCTTTTGCCATCGTGTTCATTTTTCATAGATTTAGCATATGCTCCTGCAAAAAAATTAATGGACAAAAATATTCCATTTGCTCTAGCAAGTGACTTAAATCCAGGATCGTCGCCGAATGGTAATATGAACTTAGTGAACTCGTTAGCATGTATTAAAATGAAAATTTTACCAGAAGCTGTGATAAACGCAAGTACAATAAATGGTGCCTATGCAATGGAAATTTCCGATTTAACAGGCTCTATAACTGCTGGTAAACAAGCCAATTTAATAATTACAAAACCCATAGAATCCTACCCATACTTGTTCTATTCATTTGGTGAAAACTGCATAGAGAGAACAATGGTAAAAGGAAAATGGAATAAATAATTTAAAAATGAAGAAAAGAATAATGTTCTACATGATCTTTACAATGTTTATTTCAAATAATGTAATAGGTCAAAATATTGAAGAAAACCTAGGTAGTTGGTTGATGTATTTTGGTACACATAAATTTAGTGAAAAATACAGTTTACATTACGAAACCCAACTAAGGAACTATGAAATAGTTTCTAATTTTAACCAGCTTTTACCTAGAATTGGATTGAACTACCATATTGACAAAAATACTTCTGTAACCGCAGGATATGCTTTTATTCCTACACAAAAAGAATTTAATTTAGGTTGGGAAGATAAGATAGAAACTGAAAATAGAGTTTGGCAACAATTTATATTAAAAAACAAAGTTGGTAATATTAATTTTAGACACCGTTATAGATTAGAACAAAGGTGGGTTAAAATAGGGGAAGAAACAACTTATAAAAATAGAGCTAGATACATGCTTTCAGTAAGAATTCCTATTTCAAAAAATGAAGACTCTCCCCTGTTTATTTCATTGTATGATGAAATATTTCTTAATATTTCTGACAGCCCTTTTGATCAAAATAGATTGTTTGCAGCTTTGGGATACCAAATTAATAAGCAAATGAATTTTCAAGTAGGATACTTAAGGCATCGTTCTGGAGTTTTAGATCTTAATCGTTTACAACTAGCAGTCTTTTTAAATACTGGCAATTATAACTTAGATTGAATCTGAAACATGAATGTTCTTGGAGAACCTAGATTTGCTGGTCTAATTAAATAGGAATTATTAAATAAGTTTTCACACAAAAACCCTACAGTAATATCTTTCTTTAAATTGTATTTAATTCTGCAATCCAATAAATTATATCCATTATTTAGAGTTAGCATTGATCTATTAATACCTAAATCTGTAGATATTAATGTGTTTTCATTAAAAAGTCCTGTTACAAAAGCATAGTCAATATTGGTCATTTTAGAATTATATTGATAGGAAAGACCAATTATTAATTTGTTTTTATAAACACTTTCTACATCTAGTCTTATATTAACTTTACTTCTATACTTTAAAGTAGAGTTATTTACTGAGGAACTCGTATTAGAAAATGTATACTTTGTTGGGTTAGATTCGTTAAGTGCAATTTCAGCTAAAGAAATTTGAGCTATACCTAATGGTACTAAATCTTCAAACGAACTATCTGGGTAAACTGAATGAGGATTTGAATAAGTTGCACCAAAAAGTAAACCCAAAGACCAATTATCTGAGACCAAACCGCTTGCATTAATTGTAAACTCTAAACCTGGTATTCTTGCTTTATTTACATTTTTAGAACTAAAACCTAACCCATAAGAAGATGGTTCTGATGGACCCCATATTCCTAAAGTAAACTCCATCATATCATTATATTCCATTAAAAAACCAACTAAATCAACATAACCTTTAAAATTTCTAATCTTAATTACTTTTTTAAGTCCTAGTTCAGAAGTCCAACCAGACTCAGGAATTAAATCTGGATTATTATATAAATTAATTGGACCAATATCTCCTTTAAAATACAATTCAGTCATTGTTGGGAATCTAAAGCCCTGGCCAAATGAAGAACGCAAATTCCAACCATTAGATATCTCATAATTTAAACCTCCACGAAAGACAGGCTGACCAAATTTAGAATTATTCAAGTCATAGTACTCATATCTTCCTCCGATAGAATAATTAATTTTATTAATTTTTTGATCTAGTTGAAAATATGCACTGTAATTCAACCCTGTTATTTTACCGTCTTGAGTAAATTGAGAATTGAAGCTATTAGTTTTACCCATTAGAGTGACAAGTGTTAATCCTGACGTAATTGTAGTATTTTCATCATGAAATTGGTTTTGATATTCGTTAAATGATAGTAGAGAATTGTTCTTATTATTAGGATTATTGTTGTAAAATAAATTTCTACTTAAAATTCTGGACCTTAAAATATGTTTGAAAGAATTGTGGTAATAAGTTATTGAGGGGTCAATATAGAACCGATTGCCATTATTTGGAATATGGGTTCCACTTAGAGGAATATAGGCATTTGTATCGTTCTGCCACATAACAAATAATCCACTTTTCCTTAGCATGTAATTTAGATTCAATCCAAATGTTACTTTGTCTTTTACAAGCTTAGAATTTGCAGAAATTCTGGTTTGTTGATTATTAATGAATTTAATATAGCCTCTATCGTTGTAATGATTTGCAGAGAGAGTCAAATCTAGATTTTTTATCTTTTCACTGTGGCTTAGACTTATTCCGTTTCTTAGCATCAGAGAATCTCCCCACCACTTATTTCTAGGATCTTTTGGACTATCCCAAAAGCCAAAAAATGAACTAACTATTGTTTGGGGCTTAAAAGATGGTACTTTAGTTTTAATATTAATAATTCCATTTAAAGCAGAAGATCCATATAAAGCTGAAGAAGCGCCTTTGATAACTTCTATCTGCTCAATATTTTCCATTGGAATTAAATTAAAATCTACTTCTCCTTGATCTGCAGACAAAATAGGCATTTCATCAACCATTACAAGAACTCTACTTCCGGTCCCATAACTCCACCCACTTCCACTTCTTATATTTAATTGACCATCAAGTAATTGAATACTTGGAACATTTCTTAATAAATCTGAAAGTGTTATACAATTTTTACTTTCAATGAGTTTAGAATCTATAACATCCATTGAAACAGTGACCTCTTCAATTTTTTGTTTGAATTTTGAAGCGGAAACAACCAATAAATTAAGTTCAGAGGAATTTTCATGTAATGAAACATTTATAAGCTTATTTTGATTAATATCTAATTCCATTGTTTTTGACTCGTATCCGATATACGAAAAGGTTAATTTTTGTGATCCGGAAGGAATAGAAATCTCATATTTTCCCAATGAATTAGTGACAGTGCCAAAAGAAAAAGGGTTGGCTTTCTCTTTTGAATTACCATGTTGATTAATTTTTATCGAGACTCCAACTAGCGGTTTATAAGAAATGGAATCTTTAACAATACCAGAAATTGTAATTTGAGCATTACAACGAATAGATAAAGCCAGTATTAAAATAAAGAATAATTTAAAAAACCTCATAAAATATATCACAATATAGGCTAATATTTAATAAAATTAATAGTTAGAATTTATTTCACTTAAAGGCAAACCCTTCCATGCAATCCCTTCTTGCCAATTAGGAGCATGCACTTCTTTTAAATAGTTCATTAGCAACTTCTCAAGCTCTTTGGTTTTCTTGGGATTATAAGAAACCAAATTTTCAATAAGCCTATCAATATTAGGGATTTTTACAACCTTATTTCCGTAAACACCAATGTCACAGTTAAAATCGTCTGCAATAATTAATAAAACATTAAGTTTTTTGTTTGGTAAATCAGTTATAGAAACAGAACTTTCTTTTGGTGAGATACAACTTGAAAGAAGAAAAAAAAATAGTATTGTAAATAAGGAATTTATTTGATTCTTTATAAAAAAGAA
>CALKFX010000112.1 GCA_938084875.1 uncultured Flavobacteriales bacterium
ACATCAGGAATAATTTTATCCAAAACACTTAATCCCCAGAAAAAAGTCCAATAAAACAGTATTGAAAATCTTAATATGTTTTTTTCTTTCATAATTTATCCTCAGTCATTATATAAAATATAAGACCATCTGCTTTTTTCAATCTAAGCGGATTTGGAACTGTATAAATATGATTTATTTTTTTAGTTGGATTCTCAGATTTAAACTGGTCAATAGTTTTTTCAAAAACAACACTTCCACCAAGAAAAGGAAAAGAAACTTTATAAATGTTTTCACCAACTGGCTGGGCTACCAAGGCATCTGTTCTTCTGCTAAAAAAATTATAATTATAACTAAATATAGAAAAGCAAGTGGTAGAAACCAACATCAAAGAAATTACCGAAACTAGAATAAGCTGTTTCTTGTTAATTACCATTTTTTTAGTTTCTGAACTATCCTCTAACCTTATAAAAGCCACCCAGGAGAATAATGTCAAAAACCAAAATAAAGTATGTTCCAATAATTCAAATCTATCTCCAAAAATATGATCTCCTATGGAGAAAATAGTGAAGGTGATAAGCGTTAAAACTATTCCTATAAAAAACCAAGCTCTAGAAGTCTCATTTTTTTTCTTTAAGTAGTAAATCAGAGCACCAGTAAAGAAAACAAAAGCAAAAACTTCTAATCCTGCAGCCACAATCAAAGCAAAATTAGCTATGGCTGGTGATTCCAATCCCGCAGAAGCAAAAAACTTCTGAAATTGAGCAAATCTGTCTCTACCAACCCAAAGGAATAAGCTCCCGCCAATTATTTTATCTACAATATTAAACAGCCAAAATATAGACCAGTAAAAAAGAATAGAATATCGTACCAACTCGTTGGTGGGTATTTTTTTATCGGCAAAAGAAAGTTTCATAAATACAATTAATAAACTAATCTACAATTTTCTTCTTTTAAGAATACTCAATAAAATAAAGAAACTAATATTTTGAAGGTTTACTATAAAGCTTTTCCAGAAAAAAATTCTAATCCCTCTTTGTAACTCGCTATTGCTCTATTTCTGGCAAATGCATGTTCTACCACAGGACTTGGATAAGAAAATTCATTCAAATCTTCTACCCACTTATTGATATAGGTATTTTGTTTGTCAAATTTTTTAATCTGTTCACTTGGATTAAATACTCTAAAATAGGGAGCAGCATCACATCCTGTACCAGCACTCCACTGCCAATTGCCATTATTGGAAGAAAGTTCATAGTCCAAGAGTTTTTTGGCAAAATAGGCTTCTCCCCATCGCCAATCTATTAGTAGATGCTTGCATAAAAAACCAGCAGTAACCATTCTCACTCTATTGTGCATAAAACCAGTTTGGTTCAATTCTCGCATTCCAGCATCTACTAGTGGATATCCAGTTTCTCCTTTACACCATCTTTCAAACTCTTCTTCGTTGTTTCTCCACTTTATAAAATTGTATTTAGGTCTGAAATTTTCATGAACTATTTTTGGAAAATGCCATAATATTTGCATAAAAAACTCTCTCCAAACAAGCTCACTCAAATAAGTATCGTTAAGGTCTTTCACCTTACTTACTATCTCTCTTATACTCACTGTTCCAAATCTTAAATGAGGGCCAATTTTAGAGGTGCTGTCTAAAGATGGAAAATTTCTTGTTTCCTCATAATTATGGACTCTCTCTAAACTAAAAGGAGGTACTTTTATAGAAGATTTTTTAAAACCTAATTCGCCCATACTTGGAAAGTCGTGGTTAGATTTATAGAAGTTTTCAGAGTTTAATTTTAATTCTAAATGAAATCCTTCCTCCTTAAATTTTGCCAACCATTTATTTTTAAATGGGGTGAAAACAGTGTAGGGCAGACCATCGTTTTTTACCACCTCATTTTTTTCAAATATTACCTGGTCTTTTGTAGAAATAAGTTTCGATCCATTCTCTAACAGAAGTTTATTTATTTCTTCATCTCTAGCTATGGCATATGGTTCGTAATCTCTATTAGCGTATACTTTTAATTCAGAATTTTCTTTACATAGTTGTTTGAAAACTTCAAGCGGAATTCCATGGTATACTTTTAAAGAACTATTGTAGGAAATTAATTCTTTATTAATTTTTTGTAATTCGTCGTAAATAAAATTAACTCTTGGGTCATCATTCGGCAACTCATCAATAATCTCTTTATCAAAAATAAATATGGGTTGTACATCCTTAGATTTTAAAAGGGCTAAATTAAGACCAGTATTATCCAATAATCTTAAATCTCTTCTAAACCAAAAAATTGTCATTTTTAAACTTTTAAAGTAGACATTCCACCGTCAACATGAATTATTTGACCAGTTATATTGTTATTCTGTAGTAAAAATTCTGCTGTTTTAGCTACATCAGAAGCAGTATTTATTCTTTTACTAGGATGTCTTTCATTAGATCTTTTAATAGCATCTTCGTTTCTTAAAATTCCTTGTGCTAATGGGGTATCTGTAAGAGAAGGAGCAATACAATTAACTCTTATTTTTCCCGCAAATTCTGCTGCAAGCGATTTGGTTAGTCCTTCAACTGCTCCTTTTGCAGATGCTATCGATGCATGAAAATTCATACCTTGTTTTACAGCAACTGTACTAAACAAAATTATAGATGCATTTTCAGCTTTTGATAAAATTCTTTGATAATGCTGAATAACCTTTACTGCACCCAAAAAGTTGACATCAAAATCGTTTTGAAAATCTTCTACTTTTAAAGATCTAAAAGGTTTTAAATTAATGGTTCCTGGACAGTAAACTATAGAAGATATGTCTTCAATATCTGGAAAGTTACCATCTGAAACGTCTAATTGATAATGAACGTGGTTATTTGAAGTTACGCTATATGCTTCTCTACTAAAAAGTATACATTCTTTATTTTCTAATAATTGTGCAATTTCTCCACCAATTCCTTTAGTTCCTCCGACTATTAATATTTTACCCATTGTTAAATTTTTGTTCTAATAATTTGTATCTGTAATTAAAAATTTTCTTGAGTTGCGGAATAACAATTATAGGAGTCATTAATCTTCCTAAAAATCCGAAAGGCACTTTAAAAGAAACCTTATCTGTCATTTCTACTTTGTCTCCTTTTTGTAAAAAAAGATGCTCGTGATGCCACATTTTATAAGGTCCAAATCTTTGTTCATCTACAAAAAACATTTTGTTGTTGATATGGGTAAT
>CALKFX010000113.1 GCA_938084875.1 uncultured Flavobacteriales bacterium
TTTATCCTAGTCAAGGGAACGCATAAAAAGCGAGCGCATGGTAAGCTAAAAGTAAGTAATAAGGCAAAGGATTATTATAGGGTTGGAGTGCTTAAATCTGGCATGCATACAGCCGTTTTAAAGGAGATTAATAGTACTTGTGAGTGTTTCTATAAAGAGGTGATATTGGAGGAGTTTAAGGCTTATTTTGAAGTATTAGAGAGGAAGGTATTTCATGAGGTTTTGAGGTGAGGGTGAGTCTGTAAAGCAATTTTATTGTACTAACCAATTTTTAAAATCTGTTGCCTTAGCTTTACTAACTATGATTTTTTCATCTGGTTTGGGTAGAACATTTACAATTAATCGACCATTAAAATAGAAATCAATGTCTTCTATTGCACTTTTTTGAACAATAAACTGTCTATTTACTCGATAAAAATCTTCTGAAGATACTTCATTCTGTATCTTGTCTAAAGTACCATCGATTATGTGCCTTTTATTTTTATTTTCACAAGCGTATGTACCCAGATTAGATTTGTAAAACCACGAAATATCCTTAACCGCTAATGGGATAAGTTTATCTCGATAATATACCAAATATGAATTTCGTACTTCAGCGCTTTTTTTAGAAGTTATCATTTCAATCAAATTCTTTAAACTTCCAGAGTTTATAGTGTTTGAGCCTGTTTCCGTTAAACTTTTAAACTTCTCTATAGATTTCTTAATTTTTGTTCTATCAAAAGGTTTTAATAAATAATCAATGCCCTTCACTTTAAAGGCTTCTAAGGCATATTGATCATAGGCTGTTATAAAGATGATCGGAGTATTGGATTCTACTTTGTTAAAAATCTCAAAAGAGAGTCCATCGGTTAAATGAATATCCATTAATAAAAGGTCACAACTTAATTGATTTTCTTCCAACCAAGCAACTGACTCTTTTACACTAGATAATATTTTTAATACAGAAATTGAATGGTCTAACTCAGACAAAATGGATTCTAAATCCTGAGATATTAAAGGTTCATCTTCAATAATTACTACGTTCATTACAAGTTCCTTTAAATTAAAGGTAATCCTACACTAAAATATTTTTCACTTTTTTGAATATTAATCTCTTTCCCTACCAATATTTTGTAGCGTTCATTTAGATTAGAAAGACCAATACCCATGGAATTTCCCATTATATTTTTAGCTTTTAAATCGTTTCTAACAATGAGCAAGTCACCTTGTAGTTTCAAATATATGCCGACAGGATTCTCTTTGGACAACTCATTGTGCTTAATTACATTTTCCATCAGAGGTTGTAAGGACATATGTAGTATCCTTTTTTTGGTATCTGGCAAATCTATATGTAACGACAAACCATCCTCCACTCTGATTTTGTATAATTTTATATAAGAATTTAGAAGGGCAAGTTCATCAACTAAATCAACAATTTGCTCATCGGTGTTTTTAAGCGTATAACGAAAAATATGGGATAAATTTGAAAGATATTTTATAGCTTTTTGTTGATCTTTATTTATCAAAGATGATAGGTTTGCAAATGAATTAAATAAAAAATGAGGGTTAATTTGGGCTTTTAGATTATCTAACTTTGAATTTAAATAGGATGATTTCAGCTTTTCATTTTCTAGTTCTTTGACATTTTTTTGTCGATTAAGCAGTAATAATTCCACTATTATAAACGTTAAAATGGTACTAATAAAAAACCTTAACAGATATACTCCATAAAAAATCCTTTCATTGTAAACATTATTAAAAATAAGCTCTTGAAATCTAGAACCAAAAAAACAAAAAACAATAGTAAGCAGAACTAATGTCAATATCGTTTTAACATTAAACAACTCATATGAAGAGACATTTTTAACCTTTTTAAAAGTAAAAAAACCAATAGAGTAACAAAAGCATATTTGAAAAAGTAACTGATAAATCAGTTCAAGTAAAGTAAAATCTGGAAGGGATTCTCCAACTGTATCTACTTCACCAAATATTCTCAGTATTTTGAAAGAATTTAAAATTAGCGCTATAAAAATAGACACATAAATTATTGATTTATTTTCGTCTTTTGAGAAAGTCATATATTGAAAAAACCTATCATTTAATGGGGACAACATTTATATAATTAAAACCTAGTTGTTATGTCTCATTTTAAATTCTTCTCGCATTTTTTTCTTATTTTGAATTTTAAATTGCTCGTGCATTTTAAATTGCTCTTCATTTAATAAAAGCTTCAATTCTTCGTCTCTCTCTTGTCTTAATTCTTTTAAATATTGAAACTTTGTAACCCTATCTTGATCACTATTTTTGATCTTTTCAAGTTTTTTTTGGTGTTTTTTATTTATCTCCTCAAATTGGATTTTTTGATTTTTGTCAAGATTTAAAGATTCTAAATGTGCTTCAATTGTAGCTTTTGCCTTTTCTCTGTTAAATTTTGGATTTTGTGCAGAAACTGTAAAAGCCATTAATAAGAGTGAGAAATAAATAATTGTTTTCATAATTTTAAATTTTTGATTAATTAATTCTTCAAAAGAAAAAAAAACAATTGATCAGGACAATCCAAAAGGTTCCAAAGCATCTAAATATGAACTTAAAACATTTAATTGGACTTTTAAAGTGTTTTGCTAGATGACTATCAAGTCGTAATAATATTGACTCTTAAATTATATTTGATTTTTAATTTGATTTGACATTGATAAATAATGTGTCAGAATTAATTCCCGTAAATATCCCAAATGCATTTTCAAACTCTGTGGGTGGATTAGAAATATTTTGCGAAGTCTGATCAGTTTCTTGGTAAAGTACGGCTAAATCAGGATTAATATGGAACAATATAATCCTATGACTGCCAAAATATAAAAATCGCCTAGTGTCTATTGAATAATAATCTGATTGAGTGGGCATTAAATCAAATTGATTATTAGATGAAACCTCTCTGTTATCATAAATTTTATATGAATAATCCATATTTTCTATTAGTAAAAAGTAGTTTGATCCATCAGGATTATCCCAAGAAAGTTCTAATTCTTGGGGATCGTTGCCTGTAAAATTACCCCCACTGACGTAGACCTCAGATACAGATGAAACAAAGTTACCGGGTTTTTTGGGTATCGTTGTTTGAGTTGAAATAGGCAAATTATTATAATCGAGTTGAAGTTCAAAAGTCTCTAGTTCGCTTAATTTAATATTAGAATTTGTAAAGGTCCCATCACCCATTGGAATAAGGTCATAATACATATTTCCATCAAAAATGCTAACAAACAATGAATCCAAATTATCTGATGAAGAAGCTACATTATTTGAGTAAAAAACCTGTCTAGAAACTTTAATTTCTAATGGTTTACCGGCATAAAGATATCCCTCAACAACCGGTATATCTTCAAAATCTCGATTAAGATTTTCTTTTGAACAACCAAAGATGATTGACAGTATAATAGCAATTATTTGAAATCTTTTCATTTTATCGAAGTTTAAGTGATAAGGTAATATTTGGCATAAAACCAAGATAATTTATGTTTGTCTCAATGATCTCTCCTTCAATTACTTCATATTGATTATACCAGTTATTTGTGTGGTTATAAACATTGAAAATTGAAAATCCGATATACCCAATTTCAGTTTGCTCATCCCAGTTTGCAGAATTTCTGTATAGTTTATAATTAACAGCTAGATCAAGCCTATGATAATCTATTAAGCGCAAACTGTTTTTGTCAGTGACCGTAAAATAATCTTGGTTACTTCCATTTAACAAAGAAAGAGAGTAAGCTCCAGCTGGGGCAGTGTATGGCCTGCCCGAAGCATAGATCCAAGTTCCAGAAAAGTCCCAGCGTTTATAATTATAAATCCCAACCCATTTAAATTCATGTTTAACATCTTGATTAGCCGAGAAATAATCGCTACCATAGACATCGAACTTATTCTTTGCTTCTCCTAAAGTGTAACTCAACCATCCATTGAAACTGCCAGCCTTTTTTTGGATCAAAAATTCAAGGCCTTTGGCATATCCATCCCCCGAAAAAAAAATTTCTTCATAAGACATGCCTTGTGGACTACTTTGCACATATTGTGTAAATTCAGATAATCCAGTTAAATTTTTATAATAACCTTCGATGCTAAATAGGTATTTTGAAGTTTCGTATGATAGCCCTGTGATATTGTGCTCTGATGAACTAACAGGTATATCATTTCCATTTGATAGTACCCAAAAATCCTTACTTCCCGAAGATAAATCTTGACGGGTAATTTGATTAGCAAATTGGTAGTAGTGCCCCCAACCTATGGCTAATTTTAGCTTATCAGAAAAAATATAATTTGCATTAAATCTGGGCTCGTAATAGAGTTTATTTGTAATATTATAAGAAGTTATTCTTACACCCGGAACAATTTTCAATTTGTCACTGAATAACCTAAAATTTGTTTGTAAATAGCCACCGAAAATATTCCCATAATCATTTTTTTGAATTATTGCTGTGGTATCATTTTGGAAATAGTCGTATTTGATGTCATTAGAAGTTCCAAACGCTCCAAATTTAAGTTGTAATGATTGTGTCAAGTCATACTGATAATCCGTTTTAAAACTGTAATCTTTTAAATTATTATCTTCCGAAAAACCACCCGAAATATCTTGTGATTCATCTTCTCGGGTGATTGTACCAAAACGACCAAATTCCCTGTCGCTGTAATAATTAGAATAACTAATCACTGTATTTCCATACATTTTGGGTGACCATTTTCTTGACCATTTAATTCCAGTACCAAAATTGCCATAATTAGTTAAATCAGATATGTTCAGGTTAATATCTATTCCCATATCAACTAGTCTTTGTGGTATATTTAATTTATAACCATTATCCAGATTATCAGTCCCATTAAAAATGCTTAATGAAATGATATCTTTATCAGTTGGACGATAAGTAAATTTTCCGTTTAAATCATAAAAGTATGAATTCACTGTAGTTGCAAACCGGTTACTTAAACGTTCTTGTATTTCAGTTGTTTCATGATCTTCAGTAAACTGGTCAGAAATATTATTATAAATCAGGCCTTTATAGGACCTTCTGAAAGCTACAATTGAGGTAAACTTTTCATTAATGGGTACTTCAGCAAAAGCATTAATATTTAGTAAACTAATGCTACCACCAATATTAAAATTATTTTTGTTTCCATCTTTACCAGTTATTTCTGTGACACTGGACAAACGACCACCGAAACGAGATTCATACCCTCCTTTATAGAGCTGTACATCTTTCACTGCATTTGAATTGAATGCACTGAAAAATCCATATAAATGGTCTACATGATAAATAGTAAATCCATCGAAAGTAATTAAGTTTTGATCAGGGGTACCCCCCCTAATATACATACCAGATGAAGATTCATTACTGGCCGAAATTCCTGGCATTAGTTGAAAAACTCTCATCAAATCCTGCTCACCTATATTGGGTAGTTGATTTAATTTCTTAGGTGTCATTTTGATCGTACTTATGTTTTCTGTTGAAATCTGAAAAATATCTTCTGGTTGAGCCGTTATAACAATTTCGTTTAGGTTTAATGATGATGGTGCAATTTCTATCAGCAAATTGGTTTTTGATAAATTGGGATTCAGATTTATTTCTGTTTTTCTATATCCTAAATAACTTGTAGCTAGGGTTGAGGTATCCGAAGGAACATTATGCAATGTAAAATAGCCATCCATATTTGTAGTTGCTCCATTGGATGTCCCCTGAATAATTATATTAGCAAAAGGAAGTGATTCTCCTGTTTCAGAGTCCTTTAAAATTCCTGACAAGGTAAAATTAAAGTTACTTGCCGGTCCATTATAGTTAGAATATGTTTTTTTATCTTCATTTTCACCCTTGAAAGCATTAATCAATGTTTCCGTATCAATGTTTATATTTTTATTTTGAGGATCATCCAGTTTGATGAAATCTGAGACCAAAATAACATCAGTATATATTTCCTTTAAATTACTTGATGATAATTCAGTCAAAGTAATCGCTTGATCATTTATATATAAGAATATGTTTTTTTCTAAAAAATTCTTTGAAGTAATATTTGAGCTGAATGTAGCCATATGCTGAACTTTATCAAGGCAGTCTAACCTTTGTGCTACATCCTTACAATTATTTGGAATATAGAAAAAATCATAATTTTTTAACTCAGGTAGTTTTCTTAAAGAATCGGTTTGAAAGCTTTCATATAAATCCTTTTGATAATCACACAACTGTATGATCTTCGGATTCGTATCTCCTATTTTTCCTGATGGAGAATAAATCAAATAATCAAAGGCACAATCATCTCCTCCAAAAAGTGCATACTTTTCTTGACCTAGTAGACTATTATTAAAATTCATAATGAATATGACTATTATGAGTTTTCTCATATTTAAATTTTTCATAATTTATAAATTGATTTCATTGTTAATGACGAAGCATTACGGTGCTTTTTAAAGCTTTTGAAGGTAAAATTCAGATAAGCTTTGTAGAAAAGAGTGGGTAATAGGAATTGTGATGAACATTGAACAAAACAATTGTTTTTGTATGTTTTAGATTTGTTTGATCATCCACAAAACAAGAAAAAACAATTTACGAGACTAGTCCAAAAGATTGCGAAGTATCTAAATATCAATCTCAAACTTTCAAATACGCTTTTGAAGTGTATTAAAAATGCAAAAGTGCGTCTGCAAATAAAAAAGGTTGTGGTTATCACAGAGAGTCAATTAAGGTCACTAATGGATAACCTTAGAGGAGAGGGTTAAGAAAATTCTATCTAAGATGAAGAATCAGATTCCGAAAGGGAAGTAATCATCGGGAAACTTCACTTTCTCACCTACTATACGTCTCTCCATATAAACGATTAGAGACTTTTCAGATATTCGATAGTTTGACCACCCGCCCTGATCTATATCCATTTCTCCTTCTTCAATAATATCGAGGTAGCCTTTGTAAACTTCCTTTAATTTTGAAGGAGGCGAATCAATTACTCCTTCTTTTTTGCTATTTTGTCCAAATATTAGATGTTCACCAAACTATCCCTACATCTTCCACTTACCATTTATAAAAGTAAACTTATATCCATCGTTCTCTTGAAGGTTCAAGTCTAATTGATCGTTTTCACTAGGGTTATTGTCAAAATCAACTCAAAATGATTTTGGAATGTTTGAAGTTGAAATTTAGACGTTCCAAATTTTTTAAAATATTATTCTTGAAAATTGTTTTTTCTTTTGTGCATTAACAATTAAATATTTTGAATGTGAAAACATTTTTTTTTGAGTACATAATTAATACTGATGTCGATTACAGTTTCTGCACAATATCTATAGTTTGACATAGAAAAGGCTAAGGCCAAAATTGAAGACCAGATAGAATCTTTAAATCTAAATGATGATCAAAAAACTCAGTTTAAAGAAATGAATGAGAAATATCGATTAAAACTAGAAAGCATTAAAAATAGCGATAACTCTAGATTTGCAAAAATTCAAAATTTGAGAACGTTAAGAAAAGAGAAAGACGAGGAAATGAAACTTTTATTTAATATGCCTTTATGAGAAATCTATTTAAAATAATTACAGTAATCCTCTTGTTTTCATGTAACAAAATCAATGAAGAAATTTATATAGCCAAATCACAAGATACTCTTGTGTCGGCTTTTTTTGGACTTGATAATGCACTACCAAGTCTATTGTGTATTCAACCAGGAAGCCTGTTAGATGGAATGCCTGTTAATTTTAAATTCCCATTAGATGCATCCAGTTTATCGGAAACTGATTTTGAAGTTTTAGATAGCCTTGGAAATATACATACCCCTATTTGTGTTTCTTTGGCCCCAGCTAATGAAAACGGAGAAAATCGAACTGTACTTCTGTTTGGTGAATTTGGTTCCGCTGTTACCAATCCACCTGTTGAAGTTAGAGTTGTAGGGGATTTATTTACAACTGATACTTTATCTGGAGAGTCCGCTTGTTCAGAAATCATAAACCTAAACGGAATCACTACCACGAATGTCATTCCGCTTGATGATGGACCCAGTTTATTCTTTGCCCAAAGAATTGATGGCAATCTGAATGAATGTAATTCAGGAACACAAACGATTCAAGTTGCTTGGAATGGTGGCATTACACCGTATATAAGTGGTGATAACGAATCTGACTTATTTCAGTACTATATTGGCTATTCTGACAGTTCTGGAATTCTAATACCGCATGTACCTATTTCGATAGCAGATATAAATGACAACGACAACTTTCACCAACTTTGTTTTTCTACAAGTGATGAAATTGTTAAAATTTTAATGATGGCTAACACGGTCGAAGACCCAAACCACGACCCAAATTTATACAGCGAAATTGATGTTGGTTCCTGCACTCAGTAAAATTTGGGATTATTTCACTCCTTCAAAAATAGACGTATTGTAATATATTTAATTTATTTTGTAAGCCAAGTTGATCTACTGTTTCCTAGAAGCACATTGCAGTACTGCTGGCTTTCTTCAAGCAGATGAATCAGACATCGCTAATGGTATTGGACTGGAGCGTAGATC
>CALKFX010000114.1 GCA_938084875.1 uncultured Flavobacteriales bacterium
TATACCCATAAGAACAGTTAGGGCAAAAGATAGATATACCGCCCACATTAAAGAATGAAATCCAACAAAGTAGTCAGAAACTAGAATACATGCAATTGGAATAAGTAGAGCCAGCTTTTTATCAGATAAATAAAACCCTGAAAACAATGCAACAGAAGCAATTGGAGAAAAATTAGGGATATTGGTTAATAAAATATTGGACAATGCTGTTACAATAATTAGGCTAAATATTAATATGTATTTGTTGCTCTTCAAGGTTTATTTTTCTTCAAATTTAATTAAAAATTAGACATTTAATATAATGTTTAAAAATCATTTTTAAGTTCAAAACTGCATGAATTAAGTGAAATTAATTGAAGTAATTCATAATTCAATGTGGATAGAATATTTTTTGAACTCTAAGACTTTGAATTTTTAAAAAGAAATTTACATAAAAATTAGAAGATGAAGAAAGGTGATTATCAGTACGGATTATTCCCTCTTAGAATATTTTTATTTCCTGGCGAGCAAACAACTCTCCATATTTTTGAACCTAGATATTTACAATTAGTTACCGAGTGTCTAAGCAGTGGGGAGTACTTTGGAATTCCATACCAAGGTAAAACGACTCTGAGTGAATTAGGTTCTTTGGTAAAAGTAGTTCAGATCTTAAAAAAATACGATAGTGGAGATTTAGATGTTTTAGTGGAGTGTAAGTCAAATTTTAAAATTCATCATTTTCAAAATAAAAACGAACATAAGCTATACCCTATTGGTTCGCTTTCAAAAATCAAGAAAAGTATTTTTAAGCCCTCTGAAGAGTTAGAAAAATATGCTTCGGAATATTTAGCCCATTTGCTAGATAATTCTAAAGAATCTAAATCAGATGAATTAGTATCACTTAACAACTTAGTTAATTTGGTAAATCTTTCTGATGATGATAAAATAAAATTTATCGGGTTTTCGGAACTTAAAAAAAATGAGTTCCTAATTAAGAAATTTAAATTCATGATGATTTTACTATCTCAAGAGAAAATGGTAGATCAAAATTTCTATCTCAACTAAAATTCTTATTCATAGCATTTAAAAGCAAGTCTTTCACTTTTAAAGCAGATATATCCCAAGAAAATTTCTCCGCTTGAAGAAGTGCTTTTTTAATTAGCTCTTGATTATTTCCCATTGCCTTTTCCATACCCATAGAAATACTATCTTCATTAAAAGGATCAACATAAATTACAGAATCCCCTCCAACTTCTGGAATACTTGTCAAATTACTAGTAACTACCGGAACTCCTGACAGCATCCCTTCTAATACAGGAAGACCAAAGCCCTCGAAATACGAAACATATATTAATGCAGAGCTTGATGCAAGCCAGTTTGCTAATTCAGGACCTGACTTCCGGCCTAAAAATCTAACATTTTTTAAAAGCCCTTGTAGATTTAATTGGTTCTTCCACATATCAGTTCCTACAATAATAAAATCCATTCTATTAAAAGAATTAAACTTTTTAAATCCTCTTAGCATTCTCTCAATATTTTTTCTTTTATGTAAAGACCCTACATATATAAAATAGGGTCTATTGTTATTATTTTGCTCAATGAAAACTTTCTTTTGGTTGGTCTTTAAAGGCCTAAAAGCATTATTTCCGCCATTAAATATTACGTTGATTTTTTCAGAACTAATTCCATAATTTTCGACAATGTCTGTTTTTGAAAAATTCGAAACAGTAATTATTTTTTCTGCTTTTTGAGCAAATAATGGCATAAATTTTTGATAATACTTTAATACATTTTTAGGTAAATCTTCTGGATAATGTTCGAAATTCAAATCGTGAATTACCCCAATTTGAGAAATTTGTGTATTTAATGAAATAAATCCATCTGGTGAGAAAAAGAGATCTATTTTATACTTTTTAAAATTTCTTGGAAGGATATAATTAAACCAAATCCTAAATAAAATTGGATGTCGAGCAGGTGGATTGAGAATTATGTTAAAAACATTATCTCCTGAAATCAAAAAATCAGTTTTTCTATCGTAAAAAAAGAAAAACCTATGTTTTGGCATCAATAAAATTAGCCTGCTTAGAATTTCAAAGCTATACCAGCCAATTCCTTCTAATTTTCCTTTTAATAAATGCCTTGCATTGATTCCAATATTCATATTTAAAATTGAGAAATAAAATCAAGTGTTAAATTATAAAAATAATAACTTAGTAGACGTGAAAAAAATAACACTATTCTCAGTTTTTTTATTCGTTTTAAGTTCTTGTGCAAATAAAATTCCATTGACTTCTTTTGAGCAAGAAGTTCCCAAACCAGCTCCTGTTTACAACAATATAGACCATTGGGCTGCGCATCCTGATAAAAGTGATTATTCGGATATAAAACCAAAAAATCTTTTAAATGATACACTAAGTTTGGACTCTGTAGATGTTTTTTATGTCTATCCAACTTTATATTTTGATGGCTTAGATTGGAATGCAGATTTTAACAATAAAAAATTAAATAAAAAGATTAAGCATTTGGCACTTAAGAACCAAGCCTCAGTTTTTTCTGGTTTAGCAAAGATATATTCTCCTTACTACAGGCAAATGCATTTTCAAGGCTACAAGGATAATATAAATGGACTAAAAGCTTTTGATTTTGCTTATCAAGATGTTGAAAATGCCTTTAAATATTACCTAGAAAACTTCAATAATGGGAATAGAATTGTTTTGGCAGGTCACAGCCAAGGAACCCACCATTTACAAAAATTATTAAATGACTACATATTACTAAATGATTCTATTTTAAAAAAAATTAAACTCTGTTATTTTGTTGGGGATGTTTTCATTGAAAACTTTGCTATAGATGGCTTTCCTTTTTGTGAATCTCCAACCGATTTAAACTGCTATCTATCATGGAATTCTTTTCCCTATGGAACATCATACACACATAAAAAGAGTGATTTTGTTTCAACAACCAATCCAATAACTTGGAGAAATAATGAAGCTGCGAGCCTATACAATATGCACAAAGGAATTTTGTTTAATAATTATAAAATAATAAGAGGAGGCAATAAATTAAAGCAAGAAAAAATATTAAGTGCAAAAGTTAATAATGGGTTATTATGGGTTGAAATAGAGAATTTTCCTCTTTTTAGTTTGTATAATAAATTTTTAAAAGGAAATTACCATGCTTTAGATTACAATTTATTTTGGATGAATATTCGTGAAAACTTTTACTTAAGAATGCATAAAAAATAACCATGTTTTACAAACTTAATTTTTATCAAAAAATAATTACTCTTTGCCTGTTGTATGCAATTGTTTTTTCAATGTCGTTTTACTTATTTAAGTTTTCTATTCAATCAATAACAACTTGGGAAATTATCTTGTTTAACTTTTTACAAGTATGGGATTTAATGTTGGTTGGATTTTTATTTTTTCAAACATTTAAATATGTTAGAATGCCCAATAATTTTTATTTGCAAAGGAAATATGAAACCAAAAAATATTTTAAGTATTTAGGAGTCAATATATTTAGACTTTTGCTTATAAATTCCTTTTTTAGATACCTAAACAATCGAGTTTATCTAAAAGGAAGGGCAAAAGATTATATTTTTACTTTTATTGAAGAAACCAAACAATCTGAAACTTCTCATATTATTTCAGGGATATTTCCTTTGTCTATTCAGCTATTATATCTAAAATATGGACTAATTGAGAACTTTATATGGTTGAGTATTTTTAATGTTGTTTTCAACCTTTATCCTTTTTTATTGCAACGTATGAATAGGTTTAATATGCTTTCAAAATATCCTAATCTTTCTAAGGAAAATTAAAATTTTTTAGAGTTATGTTTTACAAACATATGAATCCAAACTGATCTTGAGACTACTACAATATATGGTGTTAAAATTATTATGAAAACCAATATAATATAGATAATATCCTTCCAGTAAATAGTTGTAAACCAAAATAATAAATTAAAAATAATCAAAGAATTCAAAACTTGAAGTGCATAACTTACATAAGCAGCTCCCTGGTAGAATCCTGGCTCTAAAGAAAATTTCAAATTGCATTTAGAACACCTTTCATGCATTTTATTGAGTTCCCTTAATTTATAAGGGTTGCTATTTACAAAAAGACTACCTTCTCTACAATTTGGGCATTTGAATTGGAAAATTGACCGTAGAAGAGTCATTTTTTTTGTAGCATATTTTCAACCTCTAAAGCATTTACCTCTACCCAAATTTCATTTTTTCGATTAATAAATTGGTAAGGAGGTTGATAAACTGCAATCATAAAATCATTATTGCATGTAATATTGTTTTCTTTAAGAACATTTAATAATTCTAAATGTTTAGCTGCACAATTTTTTTCATTGGCGAATCCGCTAAATTCCATTACTGCTACGCATTGATTTTTCACTGTTTCAAAAAATATTTTTTCTGTTTTGGGAGGGGGGAGATTATTTATTTCAAATTGGTTTGGCATAATAAATGAAAATGAAGATTTGTTACTCATATTGTATAAAACAGGTGAAGTCATTGCCATTTGAGTATTATCCTTATTACCTCCAAAAATATAGTTTGCCAAAACTGGAAAATTACTACTAGCAGAGTTCATATCGTAGGCCTTAGTGTTAACTGAGGCTTTGGTATAATTGTTATAGATTTTGAAGTCAACAGAGTGTATAGACCCTATAATTTCATTGGAAAGAGTTTCATATTTTTTGTTGTTAAGAGAACCATAAAATTGCCAAACTAAAAAAAGAATTAAAATTCCCAAAAATATATATAGTGTAGTTTTCATTTATCGATAAACAAATATACTAAATTTATTAATTTTGTTTAATTTTATGAAGTAAATATTAAACAAAATGTTTGTAGGTATTGATGGATATATAGATGGTTGGTGTTGTTGTGTACTTCAAAATGGCATTAAAATTGAGCTGCATAAAACCTTGCAAGATCTATATAAAAAAATTGGAATTAATAATCTGACTTTAATTGATATGCCTGTAGGTCTTTCCTCTGTAAATATCGAAAGAAAAATTGATTTTAAATTAAGGTCCTATTTGCCTAAAAATAAGAAAAGTAGTGTATTTACAGCTCCATGCAGAAAAGCTGTATCAAGTAGCAATTATGATTCTGCTAAAAAAATAAATCAAACAATTACTAACAGAAGTATTTCTATTCAGTCTTGGAATATTTGTAAAAAAATTAAGGAGTTGGATGAATTTTTAAGGCTACCAAAATCAAACATAGTATTAATTAAAGAGTCTCACCCAGAGTTTTGTTTTATAAATCTAAATAATAACAATCCGGTAATTCATAGCAAAAAAACAAAAGAGGGTTACCTAGAAAGATTATCTATATTGAAAA